>JALORT010000105.1 GCA_025458755.1 Methylotetracoccus sp. | reverse complement strand
CGCGAACTGTGATTCATCGTTGGCATCAGCGATGCAGCCCGGGCGGAGGCCATCGCCCAGCGAGAACGACACGTCATACGCCTTCATGATTTCGCAGATGTCCTCGAAGTGCGTGTAGAGAAAGCTTTCCTTGTGGTGAGCGAGACACCACTTCGCCATGATCGAACCGCCGCGCGAAACGATGCCGGTGACGCGCTTCGCAGTCAGCGGAATGTAGGCCAGGCGCACGCCCGCGTGGATGGTGAAATAGTCCACACCCTGCTCGGCTTGCTCGATCAAGGTGTCACGGAAGATCTCCCAGGTCAGTTCCTCGGCCTTGCCGTCCACCTTTTCCAACGCCTGATAGATCGGGACGGTGCCGATCGGCACGGGTGAATTGCGGATGATCCATTCGCGGGTTTCATGAATATGTTTGCCAGTAGAAAGGTCCATGACCGTATCGCCACCCCAGCGGATCGCCCAGAGCATCTTCTCGACTTCCTCTTCGATGGAGGAAGTCACAGCCGAATTGCCGAGGTTGCAATTGATCTTGACCAGGAAGTTGCGGCCGATGATCATCGGCTCGGATTCCGGATGATTGATGTTGGCCGGGATGATCGCGCGGCCGCGAGCCACTTCGTCGCGAACGAATTCCGGCGTGATCACGCGAGGAATCGCCGCGCCGAACGCTTCACCGGGATGCTGGAAGTTGTAGCTGTCGGCCAAAGCCTCGAGGTTTTGATTCTCGCGAATGGCGATGAACTCCATCTCCGGGGTGATGATGCCACGCCGGGCATAATGCATCTGGGTGACATTGGCGCCTGCCCTCGCGCGACGTGGACTGCGGATGTGCTCGAAACGAAGAGGCACCAGATCTGGATCGCTTTGGCGCTGCTGACCAAAATGGGAGCTCGGCCCTGGAAGCCATTCGGTGTCCCCGCGTTCATCGATCCACGCCTCGCGCAGCGAAGTCAATCCGAACCGGAGATCCACCCGAACGGCGGGATCCGTAAACGGCCCGGAGGTATCGTAGACGTAGAGCGGCGGATTCTTCTCGGCGCCCATCCCGACCGGGGTATCGGATTGGCTGATCTTCCGCATCGGCACGCGGAGATCCGAGCGGCTTCCCTCGACGTAGACTTTTTCGGAATTCTCGAACGCTTGGATCGAAGCGATCTTGCCTTGAACTGCTTCGTGGAGGAACTCTTTCGGAATGGCGCTCATCGCTCTCACCTTCATGACAGAAACAGGGGGCGAAGGAAGACGAGCCTGCCGAGGTGCTCAGGTCTGGCTTTCCTACGCCGGTTTTAACCGGATCAGGTTCGAAGGGTGTTTCTCAGCGCCTCATCTTCGGGTCGACCGTCTCGGTGCCGTCACCGGCACATTGGCGATGCGGTCAGGTGCTGCTCCGCATGATCGACCCGGCGGAGGCGCACCCCCAGCCTTACTAGGTTTGGTTAAGCTAATGCATCGGCTCGTTTTTGGCAAGGCGCAAATCCCCTGGGCGGAAGACTCCGCTGGTGAGAGTCACCAGCCAAGCGGCCTAGCGGAAAAAGCACGCATGGAAAAGGCAAGCGGCTCTGGCCGCAAGAAGAACCAGCGAAGGATGTCTCGCGCACCCCGCCGAGGGCCGAAGCGAATCGGTGCGTGCGACCGCACCGATCGAAATTGCATCGAACATTCCTGCGTCCCGTTTTCACCGCGTACCGAGAAGCCTCGACTAGAACGAATGACCGAACGGTGGGCGCCCTTTTTTCAACATGACGAAGGCGCGGAACAGTGCTGCAGCGAGCACACCGACGAGTACGGCTGAGATGTCCATGCCGAGTCCCAGCCAAAGACCATGGTTCCGAAACCGTTCACCCAGCATCGGAGAGAGCACCAGGTACATCCAAAACGCAAATCCGCCGTAATAGACGATCACTCCGGCTACACACCAGGCCAAAGCGGGAAGGTGCAGACGTTCGGCGGTGCGAAAAAACCAAGCCGCGATTGCCAAGATTGCCAAGGCGCCGATCATGACAGGACCTCTCTATCACTAGGACAGTTCAGGAAAGCATGGACGATTCGAGGACGATCAACCATCGACGTCGCCCACCCGTTTACGGCTCAGTTCGTTCGATGACTTCGGCCAATTGGTCCAATCCCCGCATGACCCAGACCCCGTTGTTCGCCTGTGACAGCGCTTCAGAACGCGTAGCGGGGATCCAGACCGGTATCATCCCGGCCCGAAGGCACGCCGACAATCCGGTCGGCGAGTCTTCCAAAGCCAGGCAGTCTCGAGCAGCCACGCCGAGCCGTCGTGCCGCCTCGAGGAAGAGATCCGGTTCGGGCTTCCCGCAGGCGACCTGATCCCGCGTCACGACTACGGAGAAATCGGGCATCACACCCGCGGCACGAAGACACAGACTTGCGTAAGGTTCATCACTATTCGTGGCAACGGCATACGGAATCCGGCGATTGCGAAGCAGGCTCAACAGTCGGTCGAGCCCAGGCATCTTGGCGACGCCCCGAGTTTCCAGCGACGCCAGCCAATGATGCTCGGCCAGGGCGTGAAACGCCGCGAGGTCCAAGCGGTGATCGCACGCTTCGGACAGTGCCTGCTTGACATCGTCGGCATGGCGCCCGAACAGCGTGTGGCAGAAAGCGGAGCTGAGGTCGAAACCCAGCACCGAAGCCGCACTCTGCCACGCCGCGCAATACGTGGACTCGGTGTCGAGTGCGAGACCGTCCATATCCATCACCACAGCGCGGAAAGCAGGCAATGGAGCGATCCGGTCTTCCCCCCGGCGACCCGAACTAGCCGTCATGCGTCTAGTGGCCCTGCTTCAACATCACCTTGGAACGGAAAAGCGCCACGATTGCGGCCGCGATCAGCGCGCCGGAAAGCTCGATCATCACCCCGGTCAGCATCGTGTGCGTCTTGAAATGAACACCCATGAGAGGCTTCAGCACCGCGAAGGTCCAGGCGTAGCGAACCCCATAGAAAATGATCAGGGCACCGATAATCCAGGACAAGGGATTCAGATGGATTTTGGTTGCCGTCTGGTAGAACCAGACACAGAGCACTGCTGCGATAACACCGCCGAACATGATGAGCCTCCTCGTGTAGGTGAGTCTTGTTGTTTTCCGGCGCGGGGAATTTAACAGACTCCGAACGGACTAGCCATGCGCGAAACGGTCGCGAAGCGCCTGCACCCGTTCCGCAAGCAGCGGCAGGGCGCCGGCGCCTGTCTCCAGCATCGATTGCGGGGCTCGCTACGCCGGGATGTGGATGCCTCAAGTCTTCTACTGGTGCAAGACTCGCAGGTATTCACGCGGGGCCTCGCGTGACGTTCCAACGATCAGGCGGAGGCGCTGCGATGCATCTTGCTCGAGGTAACCCGCCGCCTCGATGAGTTCACCTGTCCGCGCCTGACCGACGTAAGTGTGCGTGCAGGCCACAACCTCCCGGACCCGCGGATGCTCGATCAGGTAGCGCGCGGGCGAATCGAAGGCCGCGGTATCGTCCTGCACGGGGGCTCGCAGCGTCATGGTGCCGATCTTGCGCCAACTACTGTTGTCGGCTGCCGGAGATTGCGGCGCGACTTGGGTGAGATCGAACTTCGTCCCTTCGAACAGCGCTTTGTTGGCTTTACGCCGCTCATGCCAGACGAACTCTTCGAAACTCAGTGCACAGCCGCGACGCCGGTAGGCCTCAGCCCAGTCCGAGGGGTGCAGATCATCAAAGTCTCCCTGCCGGACACCCGCTTTGATCATCTCGCGTGCCGCGTTGAAGCTGGAGCGTCCGTACACGACGACGTCGAGGTCCGAACGCGGCGTGTGAGCGCCAATCAGCAGCGATCCCGTGATGCCCATCTGGTCAAGAGGCAAACCGCGCAGCGCGAAAGCGCGGATCAGCCGACAAAGGCGAGCTTCCATCGGGTCCTGGGGACCGGCTTGCAGCAACTGTTGCAGGCGCTCCCGCGGACGGTAATGTCGAGCGATTGCGGTTTCGTCGACCGCGTGCAGACTGGCGTCGAGACGCAGCGAGTGGTGCAAATAGTTAGGATGGCGTTCGCGCAGAAACCGATTGGCCGCGGCGGTATCGAGCTTATCCGGTCGCGTGGTGCCGGAACGGCGCACATAACGCAGAACGCCGAGGATTTTCCCATCCTCGATAACCGCATCAACGACGGCGAAGATCAGGCCTTCGCCGGTCTCGATGAAGTCGCGCGGAAGAACAGTCAAGGCTGTTGATCGAAGCGGTCGGGAAAGAACATGGCCGCGCCGTCGACATCGCCGGTATCACGGTAAATCATCGGCACGGCATCCGGACGGAGCAACTTACCGCTCACCACGCGCCCGACCACGACACGGTGATCCCCTGCGGTGCATTCGTCTTCGAAGGTGCATTCGAATTGGGCGATGGCACTATCGATCATTGGCACACCGTGTTCGGACGGATGCCAGGCGCGCCCGGCCAACTTGTCGACGCTGGACGGTTGTCCATAATGGAGCGCAAGATCGAACTGATCATGGGCCAGCACATTTACCGAGAAGCATCCGCTTTCTTTCAAGAGTCGATAGGAGGAATGACCGGGATTGATACTGATCGCCACCATCAGGGGTTTGAACGAGACCTGCATCACCCAGGCTGCAGTGAACGCGTTTGGCTTTTCGGGTCCGGCGACCCCGATCACATAGACGCCATGGGTCAGGCGACGAAATAACTCCGCAATCTCGAGACTCATCGATTTTCTCCGCATTATGATGAAAGATCTTCATTGTCCTTCGAACTCACTGCATAACGAACTTCATGCAACCACTGACTCACTTCAACGAACAAGGTGACGCCCATATGGTGGACGTCGGCGCCAAGGCTGCGACCGAACGGCTGGCTGTCGCCGAAGGCTATATCGAGATGCAGTCGGCAACGCTCCGCTCGATTGTCGCCGGAGAGGTCGGCAAGGGCGATGTGCTCGGAATCGCCCGCATCGCCGGCATTATGGCGAGCAAGAAGACGGCTGAACTGATTCCGCTCTGCCATCCGATCGCGATCACCCATGTGGAGCTGAGCCTGCAGCCGGAGCTGGCAGCTGATCGCGTGCGCTGCCGGGCGCTGGTCAAGACGCACGGGCAAACCGGCGTGGAAATGGAAGCCCTGACGGCGGTCCAAGTGGCGCTGCTGACCATCTACGACATGTGCAAAGCTGTCGACCGGGGAATGACAATCCAGTCGGTGCGGCTGCTGGAGAAATCGGGCGGAAAGAGCGGTCCGTGGAAGCGAAGCGACCCCTGAGCCCCTGATTACCCACGCTCTGC
Organism: Methylotetracoccus sp.; assembly: GCA_025458755.1. GTDB lineage: Bacteria > Pseudomonadota > Gammaproteobacteria > Methylococcales > Methylococcaceae > Methylotetracoccus. The sequence goes on along the minus strand of JALORT010000105.1, from coordinate 1,808 downwards.
GCCACGCCTGACACGACCTCGGCCGCAGCCATGCGGGTTGGCGTTGACGACCGCCGGAACACGCGGATAGGCCGCGTGGCCGGTGCAAGAGCAGTGCGGACGGGGCGTCGTTCGGCCATGCCGTCACCCTTGTAGAGGAATGGAACGTCTTCAGATTGAATGCGGTGGGGTGCATGCGGGCTGCCGCTCAAGTAGCATGAAGCTGTAGGGATGTGGAAAACTCGAGTCCGTGAGGACGTCAATCCGCTCCGTCACGCGCCAAACGCGTGCATCGATTTGCGGGAAGAACACCTGCCCCTCGTAGTCGTGATCAATCAACGTCAGGTGAATCCGGGCGGCCCGAGGCAGAAACTCGGCATACAGTGAGGCACCCCCGATCACGAACAGTTCCGATGCCAGAGCGGCCTGGGCCAGCGCGGCATCCATGGAATGCACGACGACGCACCCGGGGGCGACATAATCCGCGGCTTGGGTGAGCACGATATTCGTTCTGCCCGGCAAAGGCCGGCCGATCGATTCGTGAGTCTTGCGGCCCATAACCAGCGGGTGACCCATCGTCAGTGACTTGAACCGTTTCAGGTCCGCCGGCAGGTGCCAGGGCATAGCGCCGTCGGCGCCAATCACCCGGTTCCGGGACATCGCGACAATCAGGGAAATGCGCATCGACCCAAGAAAACCTTTCGGGACGATCAAACGGCGATCGGCGCCTTGATATGGGGATGGGCCTGGTAGTTGTCGATGCGGAAATCGTCGCGCCGATAACTAAACAGATCCTCCGGCGTGCGCAGAATGTGGAGCTGCGGCAGCGGGTAGGGCTTGCGCTTCATTTGTTCTCGCGCCTGGGTGAGGTGATTGCGGTACAGGTGAACATCGCCGCCGGTCCAGATCAACTCGCCGACACCGAGCCCGCACTGGTCCGCGACCATATGGGTGAGCAACGCGTAGCTGGCGATGTTGAAGGGAAGACCGAGAAACACGTCAATGGAGCGCATGTGGAACAGACAAGACAACTTTCCGCGCGCGACATAGAATTGGTACGCATAGTGGCACGGAGGCAGCGCCATACGGTCTACGTCGGCCGGGTTCCAAGCCAACACCAAGTGCCTGCGGGAATCCGGCTGATGCTTGATGGATTCGACGATGCGGGCCAGTTGGTCAATCTTTTCTCCGTTCGGGAGTTCCCACGAACGCCACTGCTTGCCATATACGGGTCCCAGCTCACCGTCCGCATCGGCCCATTCATCCCAAATCGACACGCCGTGATCGCGCAGGAAGCGGACATTGGTTTCTCCGGAAAGAAACCAGAGGAGTTCGTAAATGATCGACGGGACATGAAGTCTCTTCGTCGTCAGCAGCGGGAAGCCGAGCGCCAGGTCAAACCGAAGTTGCCGCCCGAACACACTCAGGGTACCGACACCTGTGCGATCCTCCTTGGGCATGCCGCTGCGAAGAATGTCATCGAGCAGGTCCAGGTACGCTTGCATCAGGAAGCGGCCGCACTCGTGTTGGCCCCCGCGGCTGAGCGATAGGCCCAAAGCAGCAGCCAGGCTCCGACGAGGATCATCGGCACACTCAGAAGCTGTCCCATCGTCATCCAGTCCAGCGCCACGAAACCCAGGTGAGCGTCCGGTTCCCGGAAGAACTCGGCGGAAAACCGGAACACTCCATAGAGCAACAGAAAGAGCCCGCCGACCGCTCCGGTCGGGCGCGGCTTGGCATTGAAGAAATGCAGCACGAGGAAGAGGACAAGCCCTTCGAGCACGGCCTCGTACAACTGGGAAGGATGGCGTGGAAAAGGTCCGCCGCTG
>JALORT010000505.1 GCA_025458755.1 Methylotetracoccus sp. | reverse complement strand
TGCGTGCGCTGCTGTCCAGCGCCGGGAATCTGTTTGCCACCGGGCTGCTGGTGCTGCTCATCGTCATCTTCATGCTGCTCGAGGTATCGACGCTGCCGGCGAAATTGTCAGCCGCCTTTCATATGACGGAGCAGGCCGAAGAACGTTTGAGGCGGCTGCTGGATGCCATCAACCGTTACATGCAGATTAAATGCCTGATGAGCCTGGCGACCGCGGCCAGTGCGTGGCTGCTGCTGTGGCTCCTCGGCATCGATTTCGCCAGCCTCTGGGCGGTGCTGGCGTTTTTCCTGAACTTCGTGCCCGTGCTGGGCGGCATTCTGATGATGATCCCGCCGGTGCTGATGGCACTGGTGCAGACCGATCTGCAGACGACGCTGCTGGTCACTGGCGGTTATCTGCTCATCCATGTCGTCATCGGGGATCTGCTCGAGCCGCGGATCATGGGCAAGGGGCTGGGCATTTCCGCGCTGACGGTGCTGATCGCCCTGCTGTTCTGGGGTTGGCTGTTCGGCACGGTCGGCATGTTCCTGGCCGTCCCGCTGACGACGGCGCTGGTCATCGCGCTGGACGCCAGTCCGCATACACGCCCGATCGCCATCCTGCTCGGCACCGGACCGGCGTCGGCGGCGGCAGACTGAGCCCGGAGATCTGCGCGAGGCCACGGGAACGCGCCTGCCTACCCGATCATCGTGATCGGGCTGGAAATCTCTCCATGCGGAAATCCGAGATCCTGAGGATACGCCTGGAGCACATGCGCCGCCTGATCTTCCTACCGAAGGCGAAGACCGAAGCCAGGGAGCAACGAGACGCTGGGTACCTTGCGAATTTCCGTTGCCGATACGTCGAGAGCGCCGAACCGGGACAGATCTGGCTATTTCCGTCCGCGACGTTTCTAGATCCGCGCCAAGTCGTGCGCCACACTGCCATCAAGCACGTGGCACAGGCCGCAATTGATGCGTGATGCGCCGGCCGGGGAGCGCATCAGCGAATACAAACCGCTGTTGATTGGTTGTCCGCTAGGAGCCTGTCGGACTTATCTGAAAATGATTCTCATATTTGGTAAAATTGCGGCTAATTCAGTCATTGAATCGGTACATTGCAATGGGTTGCTTTATCCGTTTCAGCCGCGATCAAGAGTACTTACTGCCCCCGTCGATGAACGACTGGTTACCGCAGGACCATCTGGCGCGATTTATCGTGGAAGTGGTTGAGCAGCTGGATTTGTCGAAGCTGATCCGCCGTTATTCCGGATGCGGTTCGGCGGCGTATCATCCGGCGCTGATGCTGGCCTTGCTGATTTATGGGTATGCCACGGGGATCTTCTCCAGTCGGAAGATCGAGCGGGCCACGTAGGATTCGGTGGCCTTTCGCTTTATTGCGGCGGAACAGCACCCGGATCACGACACCTTGGCGAACTTTCGCAAGACCTTTCTGGTGGAGTTGGAAGATCTGTTTGTCCAGGTCCTGACGCTGGCGCAGGCGATGAAACTGGTGAGGCTGGGGCAGATTGCGCTGGATGGCACCAAGATCAAGGCCAATGCGTCGAAGCACAAGGCCTTGTCGTATAGCCATATTGAAAAGCTGGAAGCGCAGTGGCGCGAGGAAGTGCAAGCGCTGCTGCAGCGGGCGACGGACGTAGATGAGGAGGAAGTGGCGGATGGCGTCGATTTACCCCGGGAAATCGCCCGCCGCGAAGATCGGTTGCACGCGCTGGCGGAGGCCAAGGCCAAGATTGCCGAGCGGGTCAAAGCGCGCGATGAGCAGGCCCAACAGGTCTACGAAGAGAAAGTGGCCCGTCGGGAAGCACAGCGTGCGGCGGGGCACCCACCGAAGGGCAAGGAGCCCCAACCGCCGAAGACTGGCCCCCGGCCCAAGGATCAGATCAACCTGACCGATGAGGAATCGCGGATCATGCCCAGTGGGCAAGGTTTCGTCCAGGGCTACAACACGCAGGCGGCGGTGGATGTGGACACCATGCTGGTGCTCGCCACTACCGTCACCCAAGAACCGAATGACAAACAACAGCTGAAACCGATGCTCACCCCGCTGATTGCCCTGGGGCGGGAAGCGCACCATCTGCCGTTGGCAGAACGCCTGGCGCCCGACGCACCGCCACCTGACACCGACGACCCGGTCATCCAGATGGCCCATGCACTGAAAACCCAACAGGGGCGAGCGCTCTATGGCCAACGCAAATGCACGGTGGAACCGGTGTTCGGGATCATCAAACACGTGATGGGATTCCGCCAGTTCTCCTTGCGAGGGCTGGCGGCGGTATCCGGCGAATGGAAACTGGTGGCGATGGCATTCAATCTCAAGCGGATGCACGTGTTGGCGGCGACATAAAGGGAGAGCAAAGACGCGACGCTCTACTCGTTCCGGGCAGAAACCCCGATTCACCCATCCATTGGACCCTATATGATCGACTCGATCCTAAATGAATCCTGCTGCGGCGTGAGCGGAAATCCTCACGCCGGGCAATAGCCTCTGAAGATTTGGCCTATCCGACAGGCTCCTAGTCTCACCAAAACGGAGCACATTCGCGAAGCGCTCGAAGCCCGCTTCCGGCCGCCCTCCGGGAACACCAGGTCGGGCGCTCGACCGGCGCTCCGGCTTATGCAAAAATTTTGACGCGTTTACACCAAAATGACACCGGCCGCGCAGCCTGCCGGAGATGTCGCGAGCATTTGATTCGTATGGTGGGCCGTATTGGATTCGAACCAATGACCACTGCATTAAAAGTGCAATGCTCTACCGACTGAGCTAACGGCCCGAAGGCTGCGAATTCTATGCCCTTGGCGGCAGGGACGCAAGCTGCCGAAACCGACAGCACCCGGCTCGACTCGACCCCGCGGCACGATTCCGATGCGTCACCGCTGGACCTTTGATGGCAGTTGCGGAATCCTTTTCACGGTGATGTCACGGGGCGGTTGACGCCCCCTGGGATGAAAGTATTTTCACGGCAATCAGAGACGAGAACGGCGCATGCCCGAATCAACGTCGACGCGCATTCGACTGACCCGCCGTTCTTGGCATCGACCCGGCGCCCTCCTGTGGCTGGTCCTCGCTGTCAGTCTCAGCGGCTGCGTCTGGTTGCGGCTGTTGGAAGTCAAGAACCAGTTGCAGGAGTTCGACCGGAATTTCCGGGTCACGATCGCCGAGCAACTGGTGGTTCAGTTCCTCCATCCGGTGATGCTGAGCGATGACTTTCTGTACCTGACCGAGCTCGAACCGACACGTGTCGAGGCACTGCCTCAAGGCCAGCGCTGGCTGGTCGACTTTCACAAACTCAATGCCGCGGGTCAGATCGAAAAGCCCTTGAAAACGCTGACGTTCACGATGGAGTTCAACAAGCAGCGCAAGCTGACCCGGTTCGGCTTCTCACCGCTGTTCCTGGCCATCGCCCCGCCGGAATTTCTCGAGGCGTCGATCCGGTCGATGGGAAAAGGCGCCGTCGATACCGGTCATCGACAGCTGCGTGTGGACCCGCAACACCTGCCGAAGATTGCGGCCCCGCTGCCGACCCACCACCGCATCATTGCGACTTTCGGCCGGCCGCTATTGGAAACGAAGGATCAAGGGGAGCTTCACGCCTTCTACCGTTTCATCGCGGACACTCGCCCGATCAAAGGCAACACCGGCGCCAACCGGTTGGCTGAAGTGCGGGTGTCGTTTGATCCGGCCTCGGGTCGGCTGAATCGAATGACGGGAAAGTTCGTTGGTCTCAAGCTTCGGATCAACTACCGTTCGCTGCAGGCCACCCCGGCTCAAGCCCCCAAGGCAAAACCCGCCGAACACCGCCTACCGGTCTCGTGACAGCACCCGTAGAGCAGTGACCCGTTGCGTTACTCCAGTACGAGGTTGCGCAGGTACTCGCGGTATTCGTCGCGGAGTTCGGCATGTTTCAGCCCCTGTTCCACCGTGGCGATCAGATACCCCAGTTTTGAACCGCAATCGTAGCGCCGGCCGTAGAACTCGTGAGCAAGCACTGGTTCGTCATGGAGCA
>JALORT010000504.1 GCA_025458755.1 Methylotetracoccus sp. | reverse complement strand
GTCCCCGGCATCTATCAGGTGCGCGGCGTCGATCTGTCGGACATCACATTCATACGCGGAAAGACCGGGTGGATCGTGTTCGATCCGCTGGTCAGCGCCGAACCCGTGCGAGCGGCGACGAAGCTTTTTCGAGAGAAGGTTGGCGGGGATCTGCCCATCGTCGCCGTGATCTACAGTCACACCCACGGCGACCACTGGGGCGGCGTGAACGGGCTCGACCTCGATCCGGCAGATATCGCCTCGGGCAAGGTGCAGATCATCGCGCCGGTCGACTTCATGGATTTTACCGTTTCGGAAAACGTCTATGCCGGCAACGCGATGAACCGGCGTCTGTTCTATCAATACGGGCTGCTCTTGCCGGCTGCGCCGCATGGTTATGTCGGGCAGGGCTTGGGACAGGGTGTCTCCGCTGGCACGCCGGGACTGATCGCACCGACACGCTTCGTCAAGGATCCGGTCGAGGATTTCGAGGTGGACGGGTTGCGGATGATCTTCCAGAACACCCCCAACACCGAAGCCCCGCGGGAAATGAATACCTACATTCCCGACCTCAAGGCGTTGTGGATGGCGGAAAACGTCACCGCAACCCTGCATAATATCTACACCTTGCGCGGCGCGCAGGTGCGCGATGCGCTGCGCTGGTCGAAATACATCTCCGAAACGCTTTATATGTTCGGGCAGGAAGCGGAGGTGATGTTCGCATCACATCACTGGCCGCGCTGGGGTAATGAAAGAATTCAGGAAGTGCTGCGCGATCAGCGCGACCTCTATGCGCACATGAACAATCAGGTGCTGCATTTCGCAAACCAGGGCGTGACGATCAACCAGATCCACAACGTCTATCAACTGCCACCCAGCATCCTGCAAAAATGGCACTGCCGCGGTTATCACGGCTCAGCCGAGAACAATGCCCGCGGTGTGATCCAGCGTTATCTGGGTTACTGGGATGGCAACCCAACCACGCTGCTGCCACTGTCGCCGGAAGATTCAGCTCCGGCCTATGTCGAGATGATGGGCGGGGCGGAGAAAATCATCACCAGAGCTCGCGCGCTGCACGACGAGGGCAAGTACCTCTTGGCTTCGGAGTTTGCCAACAAGCTGGTTCTGGCAGAGCCGGACAATCAGGTGGCTAAGGATTTGCTCGCCGATATCTTCGAGCAGATCGGCTATCAGCAGGAGAACCCCGGCCTGCGCAACAGCTTCCTTGCCGCCGCCTATGAATTGCGAAACGGCATTCCGCAGGGCCAGACGGCCAGCTCAAGCTCGCCTGACGTAATCCGGGCGATGTCGACCGAGTTGTTCTTGAACTTCCTCGGCATCCGCATGGACAGCCGCAAGGCCGAAGGCCTGCAATTCACGATGAACTTGATCACTCCCGACAATGGCGAGAAGTTCATCGTCGAATTGACCAATGCCACTCTGACCAACATCCAGGGCTATCAAGCCAAGAATGCCGATCTGACATTGACCATCAAACGTGCGGATCTGGAACTGACGATGATGGGTGTAAAGACCCTGGACGCGCAAATCGCGGAGGGCAAGGCGACCTTCGAGGGCGATATTTCGGTCCTCAGCAAGCTAGCCGCAACAATGGTGGACTTCGATCCGCGCTTCGAGATCATGCCCGGCACGAAGACGCGGGCCGCGAAGGTCGCGCATTCCGATCCCTACCAGGCGGTGCCGGAAAAAATCATCGCAGAGTGATCGCTGAAAACCCGCCGGGTGTCATACGAATGAAACTGGAATTGACGAGACGTAGGCTCCTCATCGGCTCGCTCGCAGCGGGCCTGTGCCCTGCGCCTGCCTGGTCTCAGAGATCGTACTGGTACATCGGCATCATCCCCGACGAACCATTCGACATAAAAATTGTCGACAAAAAGCGTATACCGCCGAGGTTTCACCGCCAGTTGGTGCCCTATGCAGGATCAGAGCCAGTCGGGACCATCGTCATAAATAAGCAGGAGCGGATGCTCTATTACATCGAGGGTCCCGGACGAGCCCTTCGCTTTGGAGTTGCGGTCGGCCGCGATGGCCGCCGCTGGACGGGTGAAGCCGTCATCGCCCGCAGGGCGAGATGGCCCGGCTGGACGCCAACCGCGAACATGCGAAGGCGCGATCCTTCCCTCCCAACGCATGTGCCCGGTGGGCCGCGCAATCCACTCGGAGCGCGAGCCTCTATCGCATTCACGGCACGAACGAACCCTGGAGCATCGGAAAGATGGCCTCCTCGGGCTGCATTCGCATGCTGAACGAACACGTGTTTGAACTTTTCGGAACCGTGCGCGACGGCGCGCGCGTTGTCGTACTCTGAAAGAGTGTATTGAGGCAAGGTTGCTCAAGGACAATGATAAGTCGACGAATCCAACAAACAAAAGGCATTTGGTTGGTACTGGCCGCTTTGATCGGCTCGTGCGTTCTGGCCGATCCGTCGCACGCGTTGACGGACCCCTGGCGTGCCTTGGGACACGAGCCGTCATGGTCGCTGACCCGCAATAACGGTGACATGACACTTGTGACTGACTTTGGAGCGACTGAAACGCGTTTCGCGATACCGCCTGCAAAATCGATCGATGCGGGGTCCGTCGCTTACTCGGCGTCACTGGAAGGATCTGCGCTGAGTATCACGGTCAAGGACGAAGTGTGCATCGACTCGATGTCGGGCATGCCAAGGCCGCAGCAGGTAACTATTACATTTGGCGCGCGCCGTCTCGAGGGTTGCGGCGGAGAACCGGGGAGCCTGTTGTCGGGTCACGAATGG
>JALORT010000104.1 GCA_025458755.1 Methylotetracoccus sp. | reverse complement strand
GTTCCCCTTCCGAATACCATGGAAAGATGCCCTGCCGATAGGCGTTGATCAGGCGGTCCGCCGACAAGCAGCCACCGACCGCCAGCAAGCCGTTGGGTTCGGTCAACGCCAGATTCACCGATGGAAAGGGCTGCGTCCGGTCCTGGGGATTCAGAATCGTCAGCATGGCGCGGGTTCGCGATAGGCCGAGTGAGCGAGCAGGTGCTGCATGTACGCCTCCAGGTCCGCGCCTTCACGGCGGAGGTAGCGCGCAATCGCCTCACGCAGGCCTGGATCAGAAATCCAGTGGTACGACCAAGTCGCCCGCGGGTCGAAGCCGCGGCTGACCTTGTGTTCCCCCTGCGCCCCCGGCTCGAAGCGTTTCAGCTGTTTCTCGATGCAGTAGTCGATGCCCTGATAGTAACAAACCTCGAAATGCAGGGCGGGCATGTCGTCGAAAGCTCCCCAGTACCGTCCATACAGCGTATCGCGACCCAGGAAGAACAGCGCGGCACCGATCTCGCGCGCCTGGGTGCTGGCGACCAGCAGCAGCATCTGGTGCCCCATGGTACGACCCAGTTCGCGAAAAAAATCGAGACGCAGCGCCGCGTAGTTCCCGTGCTTGGCGAAAGTGCGCCGGTACAAACGATGAAACAGCTCCCAGTCCGTATCCTTTGCTTCCCGCCCCGAAACGCGCACAACCGACACGCCGGCCTCGGCGACGCGCCGCCGCTCTCGTTTGATTTCCTTGCGGCGCTTCGCACTGAGCGTGTCGAGGAAATCGTTGAAATCACGATAACCGGGGTTCTCCCAGTGAAACTGACATCCCTTCCGGGCCAGTAAGGACGGCGCGGAGGCGAGTTCGACGTCGCTGCCGAACAGCCAATGGACTGACGAGAGATTCAGTGCCCCGGCGGAGCGAATCGCGGCGTCGATCATCAACGGCGCGAGGGTCTGCCGATCGACGCGCGGATCAACCAGCAAACGAGGTCCGCTCGCAGGAGTGAACGGCGCGGCCACGACCGCTTTCGGATAGTAGGGTAAACCAACCCGCTCGTGCGCTTCGGCCCAACTCCAGTCGAACACGAACTCACCGAACGAGTTGGCTTTCAGATACATCGGCATCGCGCCGATCAGTCGGCCACTCCCGTCTTCGACAACTAAATGGCTCGGGAACCAACCCACCCGGCGACCGAGGCATCCCTGCTGTTCGAGAGCCAGCAGGAATGCATGACAAACGAAAGGGTTGGCATCGTCCGACAAGGCATTCCAGTGCTCCGGTTCGATATCGCCGATTCTTTTCACCAAACGTGCATTCAGATCGAGACTCATCACTCAAACGGAGAAAAGACGGGAATGGGTGGGTTGTCTCCCAGGCTGCTCGCGGCCGATCGCCGGCACGCTCGTACGGTTCGCGGGAACTGCCGAACGTGGAATAATAGCGGGCTTTGGCACCCCGGTCCCCACCTTATTCCATGGCCCAATATATCTACACGATGAATCGTGTCACCAAGATGGTACCGCCGAAACGGTTCATCCTGCAGGACATCTCCCTTTCATTTTTCCCCGGCGCCAAGATCGGCGTGTTGGGCCTGAACGGTTCCGGAAAATCCTCGCTGCTGCGGATTATGGCCGGCATCGATCCGGATTTCGACGGCGAAGCCAGACCGCAGCCGGGCACCCGCATCGGATTTCTGCCCCAGGAACCCCAGCTGGATCCCCAAAAAACGGTGCGCGGCAATGTCGAGAAGGCGGTGGCGGAGACCAAGGCACTGCTGGATCGTTTCAACGAGATCAGCCATGCCTTTGCCGAACCGGATGCCGATTTCGATACCTTGCTGGCCGAACAGGCCGACTTGCAGGAGAAGATCGACGCTGCCGGGGCCTGGGAGCTGGACCGGAAACTCGAGATCGCTGCGGACGCCCTCCGGATTCCGGATTGGGATGCCGATGTCACCACACTCTCCGGAGGTGAGCGTCGCCGCGTTGCACTGTGCCAGCTGCTGCTGTCGAATCCCGATATGCTGTTACTGGATGAACCGACCAACCACCTCGACGCCGAGTCGATCGCCTGGCTGGAGCGGTTTCTGCATGATTATCCAGGCACGGTGATCGCCGTCACCCATGATCGTTACTTCCTCGATAATGTGGCAGGCTGGATTCTGGAACTCGATCGCGGCCGCGGTATTCCTTGGGAAGGCAACTACTCGTCCTGGCTGGATCAAAAAGAAAAGCGTCTGGAACAGGAGGAAAAACAGGAAAGCGCCCGGATGAAAGCGATGAAGTCGGAGCTGGAATGGGTACGTTCCAATGCCAAGGGCCGCCACGCGAAGAGCAAGGCGCGGCTGGCGCGCTTCGAGGAACTCGCCTCGGCTGAAATTCAGCAGCGCAACGAGACGCAGGAGATCTACATCCCGCCGGGGCCGCGCCTCGGATCGGTCGTGGTCGAAGTTGAGGGACTGTACAAGGCGTTCGGCGACCGGGTACTGGTCGAGGACCTCAGCTTTCGCCTGCCGCCGGGCGGCATCGTCGGCATCATCGGACCGAACGGCGCCGGCAAGACCACCCTGTTCCGCATGATTGCCGGCACCGAAACGCCCGATAAGGGAACCATCCGGATCGGCGAGACCGTCAAGATTGGCCACGTCGATCAGCTGCGCGATCATCTGAACGACAACAAGAACGTCTGGGAGGAAATTTCGGACGGCCTCGACATGGTCACCGTGGGCACCTACCAGACGCCGTCCCGTTCTTACGTCGGGCGCTTCAATTTCAAAGGCCCCGATCAACAGAAGCGGATCGGTGACTTATCCGGAGGCGAGCGCAACCGGGTGCACCTCGCCAAGCTGCTGAAAAGCGGCGGTAATCTCCTGTTGCTCGACGAACCCACCAACGACCTCGATGTGGAAACGCTGCGCGCGCTCGAAGAGGCGCTGTTGGCTTTTCCCGGCTGCGCCGTGGTGATTTCGCATGATCGCTGGTTTTTGGACCGCATTGCGACGCACATTCTGGCTTTCGAAGGCGACAGCAAAGTGGTTTGGTTCGAAGGCAATTTCGCCGACTACGAAGCCGACCGCAAACGCCGCCTCGGGGACGATGCGGATACGCCCCATCGGATCAAGTTCAAGAAAATCTCCTGACTTTAGGGCCGGCGGACCGATACCGCCGACCTTGTTTCCATCGATAGATCCTGTACCGCATGTTCAAACGAATCGCCTCGCTGTTCGACCACGCGGAACGGGTGCTGGATCGGATCGATCGCCTCGTCCCGCGCGAACCCGGCGCCATCCCGTGGGACGGCGCCGCCGCGTTCCGCTGGCTGGGCATCGAACACACCCCGCCGATCAAACCGGTGAAGCAACTCCACCGCATCGCGTTGGCGGACCTCCGCTGTGTTGACCGGCAGAAGGCCGAGCTGGAACGGAATACCCGGCAGTTTCTGCATGGACTTCCCGCGAACAATGCGCTGCTCTGGGGCTCCCGCGGAACGGGCAAGTCCTCGCTGGTGAAGGCCCTGCTGCACGACTATGCAGGCCGGGGCTTGCGGCTGATCGAGGTGGACAAGGCCCATCTGGTCCAACTGCCGGAGATTCTGGACCTCGTCTCGGATCGACCGGAAAAATTCATTCTGTTTTCTGACGATCTTTCGTTCGAATCTGAAGACCCCAGCTACAAGACACTGAAGGCTGTGCTGGACGGTTCGCTGAGCGTGCTGAGCGGCAATGTGCTGATCTACGCGACGTCCAACCGCCGCCATTTGATGCCGGAGTACCTGCGCGAGAATCTCGACGCCCGTAATTTCGACGGCGAGATTCATCACGGCGAAGCGGTCGAAGAAAAGATTTCGTTGTCGGAGCGCTTCGGCCTCTGGATCCCCTTCCACCCGTTCACCCAGGACGAATACCTGATTCTGGTGCAGCACTGGTTGGAACGACTGCAGGCACCGCAGACTGACAGTGAACGGCTGCGCGCCGAAGCGTTGCGGTGGGCGCTGCAGCGCGGCTCGCGCAGCGGCCGGGTCGCCTGGCAATTCGCCCGCGATTGGAGCGGCCGGACCCGACTCGGCGGAACTTGACGACGGTGACATCGTACTCGCCGGGTCCCCTGAATGGTCAACTCACCCCCATCATCGAACGTTCACGGTGTACGCCTCATCGGGCCGGGTTGCCTCTTCCAACCAGGCCAGATAAACCAGGGCCTGATCTCGGTCTGTTCCGCACATTTCTTCTGCCGGCCGCAGCCCTGCACAGCAGGAGGGGCGTTCCGGGCGGCCGAAGATTGCGCAACGCAAGTCGTGCGTGAGCTGCACGCAGCGCACGCCGGCCGGCTTGCCTTCAGGCATACCGGGCAAAGGCGTGGTGATCGAGAGGGCGATGCAGCACGCGCCGCAGCCGCTGCGACACCTCATCAGCCGCCGCTCGGCCCCGTCCGCAGAAACCGCTCAAGCTGATCGCCGATACGGACCCTGATCCATTCGACTTCAGTGCATTCGTACGGGGCACCCCGCGGACCGCCCCACACGACCCCGGGCCACGCGGGATCGCTGCTTCGCCGTGCGATGTGATGCATATGGAGCTGCGGCACAAGGTTGCCAATAGCGGCGATATTCAGCTTGTCGGGGTTGAACTCCATGGCCATCGCGCGGGCCAGCGCCGACGATTCGCGAAGCAGCTGCCACTGATCGCGGTCGGGCAAGTGATAGATCTCGGTGATGCCGGGCCGCTCCGGGACCAGGATGAACCAAGGATAGGTCCGGTCGTTCATCAATAAGAGACGACAGAGTTCGAGCCCGCCGAGATCAAGGCAGTCTTCTTGCAGACGGCGATCGAGTTCGAACATGCCCGCTCGTCAGCTAATCCCGCACATCGCGGCCGTAAACGCGTTTGATCCAGCGGGTCATCACAGGAACACCCACGATCAGGTACGGATAATAAGCCAACAACCGCCAAACCACCGCGAGCGTCAACGCCATGCCGACCGGGACCAGATCGCGAAACAGCCACGAAAACCCGAGTTCAGCGATTCCCGCGCTGCCGGGCGTCGGCGAAATCACCATCAACACCCATAATACCGCCTGCCGCCCCGATGCCAGCACGTAGTCGTAAAAGCCCATCGGGACCGGAGAGTAGGCACCCAGCACCGCGTTCAAAATCCAGTAGCGGCCGAACCACGCGAGCGAAGTCGCCGCCCACACCGCGAGCCAGAACCGCACTGGCCGACGCCGCAGATCACGCGATGCGGTCAGCAGGTCCTCGGACATGTGCAAACCGCGTTCACGCCAGCGGCTCATCCACGGCAACCCGAGAAACTTATCGAGCCACCAATGAATCCAGCCCGGCGCGACGAACAGTGCAGCAATCAAGAACACCACGTAGGCCAGTAGCCCACCCCATGCGCTCCAAAAGGCCGCAACCACGCTCGTTCCCACCCATTCCGCCTTGATCGAATGGAGCGGAGCGAAAATGTCGTCCTGCGGCACCAGAAAGCTCACCGAGAGCGGAATTGTCGTGTAGAAAAACTGGTCGAGAAAAATCGTCGTAAAGACGATCGTCGTCGTTCGCCCGACACTGAGCCCTTCCTTCAATAACATGAAGACCGCCACCGCCGTTCCGCCGACAATCGAAGGCGAAACCGCGGCGGAAAAATTCCACAGCACGACAACTTGAAAACAAGCCGTCCACGACAAACGGCGATCAGTCAACAGGCGCAGCTGCCAGATGTAGCCGAATTCGCGCACCGGCACCATCGACAATGCCAGGGTCAGATAGGCAAACGCACGAGGCGTCCAGACCAGACGCTCTTCGACTTCCGACCAACTCAAACCACTCTTGACCCACTCGGCGTACAACAGATAGCCGACCATGGCCAGCCCCACCGCCATCGGAAGCGCGATGCGGACCGGACTGAATTGCCTGAGTGCTTCAGAAGACCTGATCGCCATGCCGACTACCGCCCATAGCCGCCGGGGGAGCGGTTTGTGACCAGCATCGCATCGCCATAACTGAAAAATCGGTAACGGCGGGAGACGGCATGACGGTAAGCCGCCATCGTGGTTTCATAGCCCGCAAACGCGCACACCAACGCGAGAAGCGTGGATTCCGGCAGGTGGAAATTGGTCAGCATGGCATCGACGCAATGGAACTGAAAGCCCGGCTGAATGAACAACCGGGTGTCGCCGCGAAACGGAGCGATCTTGCCCGCCAACGCCGCGGTCTCCAGACTTCGCACTGCGGTGGTTCCCACGGCGACAACGCGATGACCCCGAGCCTTCGCGGACCTGATCTGCTCCACCGCGGTGTCATCCACTTCGCAATACTCCGCGTGCATCCGGTGTTCTGACAACCGCTCCGCCCGCAGCGGCTGAAACGTGCCGCTGCCGACGTGCAGCGTGATGAATGTCCGTTCAATCCGTCGCTGCTCGAGCTGCTCGAGGACCGCAGCGTCGAAATGCAGCCCGGCAGTCGGTGCGGCAACGGCACCCGGCTTCCGTCCGAACAGGGTTTGATAACGCCCCTGATCGTTGTTGTTGTCGGCGCGATCAATATAGGGCGGCAGCGGGACATGGCCAACCAGTTCCAGAACTTCGTGGATTCTCGCGCCATTCAGGAACTCAACCCGAAACAGATCCTCGTCGCGCCCGCCGACCCGGACCCGAAAATCGCGTTCGAGGCGGATCACCGTCCCTGCGCCCGGCGCTCTGCTCGCGCGGACATGGGCCAGCGCCTCGGTCTCCGACAGCATACGCTCGATCAGCAACTCGACTTTGCCGCCAGATTCCTTCTGACCGAACAGCCTGGCCCGAATGACCCGCGTGTCGTTGAAAACCAGGAGGTCGCCCGTGTCCAATAGGTGGGGCAGATCGCGAAAGCGAAGATCCTCGATGCGGCCGCTGGCGGCGTCAAGAAACAGAAGACGGCTGGCACTGCGGTCCGGGAGGGGCTCCTGTGCGATCAGTTCCGCAGGGACTTCATAATGAAGATCGCTTCGCTGCATCGGCCGCATGGTAGCAAGTTCGACAGCCCGATGCAGTAACGTTGAACACGCGTGAATGACGCTCCACGCGGGATTTGGCTGTCAGGCCACGTGATCCGCCTCAGTCACGCATTGCAAGAGGCTCAGTCAGTC
>JALORT010000503.1 GCA_025458755.1 Methylotetracoccus sp. | reverse complement strand
CTTCAGATTTCCGAACCTGAGTTTTGCATGATAATCAAACAAATCAACCAGATCGATCCAGAATGTCCGGTGATGCGACTCATCCGCGGCTTGGGGCAAGCTAGCGTCGGAAAAGGCAGCGAACCGGCGCATGCCGCTTTTCGCGTTAAGTGTCGCTTGCAGGAATCCATGTCCGAACCATCGATCCGGCTCCAAGTGACATCCTTCCGCCCATTCATTCCAAGCGTTGATAAACACTATCTTATCATCCACCCCAGATCGCAGCGTAAGATCGATCGTGGAGGAGAGCCAGTACTCATAGTTCTCGGGAACGCCATTCAGCACGATCAACGCCCGCTCCTTGACCCGCGCGGTATTGTCCCAGGATGGAAACACTGTTTTGAAAACGCGGGGCGCGTTGTACGTGCGGTCGAGATACGATTGGGCGATGGTTGCGTACTGCATCACATTTCCGCAGAAAGCATCGTAGAATCCGAGTTCGAGATTGATATTCACCAAGCGGAGGTTATGCGGCGGAAACTCGACACCACTGTCGAAGCCAAAACTGAGATACTCCTCGCTGCCGTGCGTCAGCGCCGCGCAGAGGTGAATCTCACCCAAGCCGATCGATCGGCAATATTCCCGCCAGATCTCTGCGGTGCGGCGCGCGTCCGGGAGGTGCTGCGGGTAGTAGACGATCAACAAAGGCTTTCCGTCAACACGGATGTAGCGCCGATCCTCGAAAAAGCGCACCAACGACTTGATGAAATTCAGGTCGTCGTCTGGCAAGTATTTCTGCGCAATTAAGACTTCGTGATCGGCGGCGTCCCAACGACGCGTCCAGTTCTCGTTGGCCCAGCACAGGCAAAACGGCATGTCGCTGTCTGAATCCGCAAGCATGTCGTCCAAGGGCCGGTTCAGGATGCGCGTACCGGAAAACCAATAATAATAATAGCAAAACCCATCAATCCCGTATTGCTTGGCGACCCTGATCTGATCGTGCCTGGTTTCCCGAACCCGCAGGTCATAGAACCCGAAATCGCTGGGCAGGTGGGGTTGGCGATGCCCCGCAAACAGTGGGCGCGCTTTGGTGACATTCGTCCATTCAGTGAAACCTTTCCCCCACCAACGATCATTCTCCGGGGTCGGGTGAAACTGGGTAAGGTAGAAGGCGATCAACCGGGGCGCTGTAGTAGCGTTCGATAGGGGTGTATTGGTGTTGACGTTCATTCTTGCATCTTTGCCTGGACAGGAACGGAGATGACGATCCAGCGCGTTGCGGCTTGATCCCAGCTGCATTTCTTCCGGGATGCTGCTTGACCGACCAAGATACGTCACGATTGCGCCGTCGAGACTGTTCCGGTCCGACGCAAATCTCGTCGATCAGCTTTCCAAGCCTCTCCAGTCCTCGGGCGTAGGAAAAATTCTGCTCCATGAATTCCAGTCCGTTCTCGGACAGCCCTCTCCACAACGCTTCATCCTGATGGGCCTCGACGACTGCGTCGGCGAAGCTCGCGGCATTGATGCCGATCATCACGTTAAGGCGGTTGGTAAGACCCATGCCCTCGGCGGCGATCGGAGTCGCCACACAAGGAACGCCATAGCTCAGGCTGGTGCCGATCTTGCCCTTGATCCCTGCGCCGTACCGCAGTGGCGCGACCGACAGGCGACAACGCGCGAAGATGGGCGCCAGATGCTCGACGTAGCCGAGGACATCGATGCCCGGTTCCTGCCCCAGTTTGACGACCTCGGCCGGCATGTTGCTGCCGACGATCAGAAACCGCATTTCAGGCACCGCCCGCCGAATCCGCGGCCAGATCTCGCTTACAAAGTAGTTGACGGCATCGACGTTTGGATCGAACAGGAAGCCGCCGATAAACACGATGTCGCGGCGCTGGTGAAAGGGCGCAGCCGAACCGTGAATCTCTCGCGCGTAGGGAATCGCCACCACCCGGATATCCGGCCACTCGCGCTGCACGATATCCCGCTCGGATTCACTGATGACGATCGTCGCGTCGGACTGCCGCATCACGGCGTACTCCAGCGCCTTGGTCCGGCGGGCCTGTTTGGCGAGTTCGGCCGATTGCTCGACCTGCGCCTGTCGCTCCTCGCGAACAAAATGCAGGTCGACGGTGTTGAAGATCACCCGCGCGTTCGGGCAGCAACGCCGCACCGCCCCGATGTGCTGTACCGCATGATGCGCGCGCTCCAGCATGACCAGATCGTAGTAGGCGCCGCACTTTTCCAGATGGGCGCTCAGCGCGGAAGTGAAAGGCTGGTAAAGACACTCGACCCCGATGCGCTGGAGCGCCTCGGTATAGCGGCCGGCATGGCGCAAGTTGTGCGGGCAGAACACCACCTTAAAGCCCAGCGCCTGCATCATCCGGATGTATTGCAGCGTGTCAATCGAACCGGAATCCTTGTCCGGCATCGGCGTCGTCACGTCGACGATCAGCGCCCGGCGCCGAACGCTGCGTTCGCACGCGAGCCAGGGTTCATCGTCGCTGGTGCCATGGCCGACCAGGACGTCCCGCCATTTGGCAAAAAACTTGTCCTGATTGACTCGTTGATAGGCTTTGATTCCTTTGCTGGTATCGGTGCCGGAGGTCACGCCTTCGAAATGGATCACCCTGGAAAAGGGCTGCAACAGTACCCGATGGCCGGCCTGCCGGACGGCGAAGGCAAGATCGGTGTCCTCGTAGTAGGCCGGCGCAAAGCGCTCGTCGAAACCGCCCAGACTCTCGAACAACCGCCGGGGCACCATGAGACTGGCTCCAGAACAATAATCCACTTCCCGCAGAAAGTTATATTCCGGACGATTGGCATCGTCCTCACGGCCGTAGTTCGTACCCGTTCCATCGCGCCAGATGAGCCCGCCCGCCTCTTGCAGGCGTCCGTCCGGGTACACGAGCTTGGAGCCGACCAAACCGGCCTCTGGATGGGCGGCAAAGGTATCGTGCAACTCGTCCAGCCAGCCGGGGAGCACTTCGGTATCGTTGTTGAGGAACAGGAGGTAGTCGCCACGGGCGCGAGCGGCCGCCTTGTTGCAACTGTGCAGGAATCCAAGGTTCGATTCGTTGCGAATCGTGCGCAACCCCCGCACGAGTCCAAGCAGTTCGGGGGTACGATCCGTGGAACAGTCATCCAGGATGATTACTTCGTAAGAAGTACGGGATTGGCTGTGTTGGATCGAACGCAGGCAGTGCAACGTATAAGCAATCTTGCCGTGAACCGGAACGATGACCGACACCCGTGGAGCATCCACCTCGGGGAAGACGATGGCCTGCGCTACCTCGGGCGTTTCCTCCGGGACGGGCGTGGCCAGCGCGGTGTGGAATACCGGGGCTGTGGATTCCTGAATCTCCCGCCAGCGCCGATAAGACGCCGTGTTCTGAAACAGCCGCGGAAATCGCTCGTAGGCGCGATGCGCCAACTCGATCTTGGCGGTGCGAGCCAGCGGCAGGCGCCGGTATAGCCAGCGGACCGCCCGCAGAAAAAAACCGATTTTCACCGTAGCCGGCAAGTCAGGGTTTGGCTGCTCCAGTGCAGG
>JALORT010000103.1 GCA_025458755.1 Methylotetracoccus sp. | reverse complement strand
AGCGCCACGGACGATGCAGCCACAGGCTCTTAGGCAAAAAAGTTTTAACGACCAAGTGATTTGAGACCGAAATGATTGACGCTGGCGAATGATGTCAATGACTGTCCGCTTGGGGACACCGGCACGCTTCAGCGATGTTGCGTCTGCAGTCGCCTCATGACTTCGTTGGTCGCCGTCTCCCAATCTTCCTGTTCCCAACCCGGCTCGAAGTTGCGTTTCTCGGCCAGATAATACGCAGCTTCGGCGATCATCCGGTCGACTTCCTGTTGATCGGGAACACCCGTAGTTCCTGCGGGGAGACCGGCCGAGGCTTTCGCTTCGATGGCATCGGACTTCTTCGCGACACCCGTGCTCTTCCGCGATGCGGGGCGAGGTGCGGCGGCCGCATCCTCGGTGGCTTTCTTGGTCACGACGCTCGGTTTGGCGACCGGCTTTGCCTTCTCAGTATTTTCACCACCTGCACCGACTTCCGGCGACACTTTCGATTCCGAGGGCTTGGCCGCCTTTACCCGCGGCGTTCCCGACTTCGCGACCGCCTTTGCAGCCATGGGCTCAGTCGGCGGGGTGTCGGTCTTACCGGCACCCCGTTTGGAGAGCGTTTTTTCAGCAGTGGGCGCGGCGGTCGATTTCTTGACGGCTGTCTTGCCGGGTGGGGTGGTGTTTGTGTCGGCCATGTTATCGCTCCGGGGTGATTAAAATAGTCTCTTCAATCATGATAGCGCGACCGGAACCGATCCGGACACCCCAGGGGGACTTCGATCATGTCGAACGGCCTGATTTGATCATGCCGTTGCAGATAGCCGGCGTCAGTGCAACCATGCCTTCAAGGCGACCAAACCCTCGCAAGGGCGGCGCCTGATTGAATCGGTCCGACCCGGGGCAGGCGCCCGCATTCCAGACCTTTGTTGAACCCGCCCGTGTCGAGAACGCCGTTCAAGCGAGGCTCTTCCGCTCACACCGGTTTCAAGTAACGGTTTGACCGTCCATGCAAACGATTCATGACGCCGCGGACATCCGGTCTTTCGTGATCCAAACCCTCGGCTGCCGCTGTCCGGCGAGCGTGTTCGAGCTGATCGACTGCGATGAGAATTCGACGCTGCCCGGAATCGACACGCCCCTCGGACGATTGCTAATCGGCAACCGGCTGCTGATCTACATTTTTCAATCCGGCGACCTCGCGGCGCTGCGGAACGTCCTTCCGCGACTCGTCGAGGAAGCGAGAGCGGAGCGCGACCGCAGCGGATACAACCGTTTGCGAATCGTTGTGGCGGCCGATCAAATCGAGTCCACTCGACGGGCAGCGGAGCACTTGTTCCCCCGCTTCCCTGACATCGATGATCGTGCCCATCTGCATGTACTTGGTCCAACATCGGTTCCCATTCTGTAGGCCTCGTTGAACCCTCTCTCACGTCACGGAAGCATCCTATTGACACCGGTGCTGCACTTCCCGTCCATCAAGCACGCGGTTGCGACGATCGTCCGATCATCTCGGCTTTTTTTGGCCTAACCGCCTTCGGCATAAGTGATCTTGCCGTCAGCGACCGTGACGAAACCGGCGCTCTGCATCGCAGCGATGACAGCCGCCACCTCTTGCTCGGTGAGCTGCTTCTGAAACAACGTCGCCACCGCGTTGGCAAGCGTCTCAGCCGTTCGGGGTCTTGTGGCCTTAGGCTGCTTCAGCTTCGCGATGGCGAATTCGGCGCGCTGATCGGGCAACTTCGTGGTGCGAGCCTTCACGAAAGGGATATCGTCGACCTGTGCGACACGAGCGGACAGAATCTTTCTGGATCGGAGATGCTGAACCAGCGGGTCGAAACCGGTGTCTTTGGAAATGATGTGAAAGTACGCCGTCGGACTTTGCGCGGCCAGATGGCCGATGTAAAACGCAATGTGGAAGTCCAGAGCGTTGGGCCCGGTCCCGGCGATCTTGATGTATTCGGCTTTGTCACCCATCCGTTGCAGCGCCGCAGCCAGTTCGAAGGACACCTTGGTCTGGTTCGCGCCGACGAAAACAAGTACTTTGAAGTCATCTAGCTCCAGCGCGGCCAGTGAGTCCGGCTGAACGCTCTCGAAATCGATGAGGACGAAGTTCGTTCGCAAAGGTGCTCCCGGGAAGAAGGCAGCTTAACGGTAATTTGACGAGTATGTGAATCACACCGTATCAAGGTGACATGCCGCATGCCGTCGGGTTTACATCCGGGGCCATGGATTCTGAACCCCTCTCTGGTCTATTCTCGTGGGCTGGGGGAGCGCCCTGTTTGAAGTGTAGGTCGATGCGGCGGGGCCGCGTAGGATGCGTGTCTCCGGTGCTGGCGGGGAACCGGGAACGGAATGACCAAAAGAGGAACAACCTCTTGCAGCGCGAAGACAATCAATGGGTAAGGAGTTTGTTACCGCAGTTCTCCAATGATTTATCCACAGCTTTTGTGGATGAATGATCGCGGCAACTCGGTCCCTGGACCCGGCCCCGAACAGGCGACGATTCTTCTGTTCACCGACGACAGGCGGACGCCGGGAGGACGCAGATCCGGCCGAACGCACTCCTCATCGATTCCCGCCAAGTTCTGGAGAAGACGGCTTGAGCGACAGCGGAAGCGCTACGATAGAATGAGGTGCCCGTGACGCCGCGGCACTAGTCCTTCAAAACCAACAGCATCAACCGCATCCACGGCTGTCCGGAAGAAGCGGAAAGTGCACAACAAACAGTCGCATGCGGATCATTCATACCTCCGACTGGCACTTGGGCCAGAGCTTCCACAATTACGATCGGGGCTACGAGCATCAATGTTTCCTCGACTGGCTGCTAGACCAGATTGAGACCGAATCGGCCGACGCGCTGTTGATCGCCGGCGACGTGTTCGACAATGCCAATCCGTCCGCGGCGTCGCTGAAGCAGTTTTACCGGTTCCTGCTCGACGCCCGCGGGCGGGTCCCGCATCTGAACGTCGTGGTCATCGCCGGGAATCACGATTCGCCGGGGCGGCTCGAAGCGCCTGCCCCGTTGCTGTCGGCGATTGATGCCACGGTCGTGGGTCAGGTGGGTCGCGACGATACCGGCGGGATCGATGTGCGGCGGCTCGTCGTTCCGTTGAAGGATCGCACGGGACGGATTCGTGCCTGGTGCCTGGCGGTCCCTTTTCTGCGCCCGGGTGATGTCCCGCGGGTCGAGGACGTCGAGGACGCCTACCTGGCCGGTATCGGCGAGGTGTACCGCCATGCTGCCGAGCACGCGATGAAGCTTTTGCGGCAGGATCAAGCCTTGCTGGCGATGGGGCACTGCCACATGGCGGGAGGGCACGTTTCCGAGCGCTCCGAACGGCGAATCGTGATCGGTGGTGCGGAGATGCTGGATTGCCGGCTGTTCGGCGCCCGTATCGCGTATGTCGCGCTGGGTCACCTTCATCTGGCACAGCGTGTCGGCGGCACCGAGCACATCCGCTATTCCGGCAGTCCGTTGCCGATGTCGTTCAGCGAAGTCCGGTACCCCCATCAGGTCGTGCTGTTCGAGCTGGATGGGCCAAGCGTTGCCCGCATCGAACCGGTCGCGATTCCGCGCTTCGTCGACCTGCTGCAACTCCCGGAACAGCCGGCGCCGCTGGCCGAGGCGATCGCGGCATTCGAGCAACTGCCAAGCGAAAAGATGCCGGAGGAACGGCATCCTTATCTGCAGGTTCGGGTCCGACTGGAAGGACCGGAACCGGGGCTGCGTTCCCGTCTGGAAGCCGCGCTCTCCGGCAAGCCGGTGCGGCTGGCGCGGATCGACCCCGTTTACTCTTCGCGCGCGGGAGTCGCCATCGACAGCGACGAGCCTTCCGAAGGTGACGGTCTGCATGGCCTTCGCCCGGAGGATATCTTCCAGGGATTGTATTCGAGCCGGTACGGCAGCGACGCACCGGGCGAAATGATGAGTTTGTTCCGGGAACTGCTGATCGATCCGGGCGCAGGGACAGAGGCATGAAAATTCTCGCGATTCGCGGCAAGAATCTCGCTTCGCTCGGTGGTGAATTCGACATCGACTTTCAGCAGGAACCGCTGAAGTCCACGGGGCTGTTCGCAATCTGCGGCCCGACCGGCGCCGGCAAGAGCACTCTGCTCGACGCACTCTGTCTTGCCCTTTATGACGCGACGCCGCGCCTGTCTGCGGCCGGCGCACAAGGAGTGAAACTGCCCGATGTCGGCGAAGAAACCGTCTCGCCGCAAGATCCCCGAAATCTGCTGCGCCGCGGTGCCCCGGAGGGGCATGCCGAAGTGGACTTCATCGGCAACGACGATCGAGCGTACCGCGCGCGCTGGAGTGTGCGGCGAGCGCGCCTGCGAAGCGACGGCAAACTGCAGAACACGGAGCTGCGGCTGACCCGCGTGTCCGACGAGCAGCCGATCGGCCACTTGAAAAGCGAGGTGCTGGAGGAGATCAGGACCCGGATCGGATTGAGTTTCAGCCAGTTCACTCGCGCCGTGCTGCTCGCGCAAAACGATTTCGCGACTTTTCTGAAGGCTCAGGATAACGAACGGGCTCAGTTGCTGGAAACGCTCACCGGCACCGATGTATTCACGACGCTGTCGATCCGCGCCTTTGAACGCGCCAAGGCAGAGTCTCGCCGTCTGGACTTGATACAGCTCCAACTGCGAGAAAACCAGCCCTTGGACGAAACGCAGCGCCAGGCGCTGGAACAACGACGCGGTGAAGCCGCGCTGGCCGTTCAGTCGAGCGCCGGCCGAAAAGCGGAACTGGAGGCGCGAATCCGCTGGTATCAGGAACTGGAGCATTTGAATCAAGCGGTCGACGAAGCCATCCGGAGTCTGGCCGAGAGCACCACACAGCAGGGGAACGCCGCAGCCCGGAGGCAGCGGCTGATCCAGGTCGAAGCCGTGCAGAACGCGCGTCCACTGGTGACCGAACTAGATCGGAGCGCCGCAGCAGGTGAACAGACCCGTGCGATGCTGGCGCACCGACAAAGCGAGCTTGCGCATGCCGAAGCCGCCCTGACGCAGACCATCGCCCAGCGCACCGCAGCACAGGCGGCGCTCGATGACGCCGAGCGGCTCCGAGCCGAGTCATTGCCCGACCTCCGCCGGGCCCAGCAACTCGACACCGAGATCGCCTCGCTGGAACCCGCCCATACGCAGGCGTTGGCCGCATCGACCGAGTCCCGCCAGCGGCTCGCCGAAGCGGAGTCCAAGCTGCAGACGAAGCAGGCCGACATGGCGGCGGACCGGGCCGCCTTGAATGCACTGCAACGCTGGCTGGATGAACAGCGGAGTCGCGAGAATCTGGCGCTGCAGTGGCCGCGCTGGGAGACCCTGCTGAAGCAGGCAGCCGAAACCAAGCAGGAGCTCGACCAAGCGACAGCGGCATGTCAGCGCGCGGAACGGACCGTCGCACAGCACACCGCCGATCGTGCGGCATTGGACTCACGCCTGCAGAGTTCGGCGCAAACCCAGACGGAAGCGGAGCATGAGCTGCAGGAGGCAGAGCGGTGCTTGCGCGGCCTGGACAGCGAGAGGCTGAACCAGCGCCAAGCGATGGCCTATCAGCGCCTCGATCAACTGAGAGACGCGGAAGCGCTGTGGAAACGGCACGGCGAATTGAGATCAGAATGCGCGCGGCTGCAGTATGCCTTGCAGCAGATCCACGGCGTGATGGAGGGGACGAGAACTGAATTGGCCGCGGTCCAGGCCGAGAAACCCGGTCGGGCCGCGGCGCTGGAACAGGCGGAAAGATCGCTGAACAGCGCGCTGCTTGCCTCCGGTAAGAATGTGGAACGACTCCGCGGAAGCCTGGAAGCGGGCAGTCCCTGCCCGGTGTGCGGCTCGACTGCCCACCCTTATGCCACCGATCATCCGCAACTCCGCGCGGTGTTGGACGGTCTGAAACACGAAGTGGCCGCGCTCCGAACCACGGTCCAGCAACTGGAGATGCAGGAGGCCACGCAGGCAACCCGGCTGGAACTCGCCGAAAAACAGTACGCCGAATCAACAGCGGCGCTCGAGAAGTCGCAAATCGACGAAGCTGAAGCCGAGCAGCAATGGCTGGGTCACCCGCTCGGGGCGCAACTGACGGCAGTCGCAGCGGATCATCGTGCCGAGTGGTTCGGCGCGCAGCGGCAAGCCTTGGACACCGAGGTGCACACCGTCGGTCTGGCCCTGAAGCAGTTTGCCGCGGCCACCGCGCGGCATGAACAGGCGCGGCAGCATTTCGATGCCGCCCGAGCCAGTCACTTCGCGCTGCAAAAAGCTCTCGGGGGCGCTGAAGCATCGCTCGGTCAGTCGGCAACCATGTTACGGCATGAATCGGACCGGCACGCTGCGGCCAACGACCGGCTCGACCGGCAGCTCTGCCTCCTGGATGAGGCTTTCCCCGATGCCATGTGGCGCACCACGTGGCGGGAAGCCCCCGAAGCGTTCCAGGCGCAGTGTCGCGAGCAGGTTTCAGCCTGGCTCGGCCAGCGGCAGCGCGCCGAAACGCTAACAGGCAAACTGGACCAGGAATCCATCGAGCAGGCCGGTTTGGAGCAGAGCGTCGAGGCGGTTGGGCGCGAAGCCGAGCGGGCCCGCAACCGCTTCGAGGAACAGGACCGGGACCTCGGTGACAGAAAACGGCAACGGGCCGCGCTGTTCGCCGGCCACCCGGCCAACGAAGTCGAGTCGCGGCTGGACGACGCCGTGAGCCGCACGCGCACTCGGTTGCAGTCGTGCGCATCGGCTGAACAGAAGGCACAGCAGACCAAAGCGGCCAACGCCGCGGCGCTGGAACACGCCTGTAACGATCACCAAGCAGCCATTCGCGTCGATGAATCCGCACGCTCGGCATTGGCAAGCTGGCTGGCCCGTTGGGCGCGGGACGCGGCGCCGGGACCCGCACTCGATGAAACCACGCTGCGCGACTTGCTGGCCTGCGATGCGACATGGATCGCCGCCGAGCGCGACGCGCTGCGGAACCTCGATGACGCCGTGAATGCCGCGCAAGCGGTGCTGCGGGAACGGCAAGCCGCACGCGGCGCCCATCAGACCAAGCAGCCGACCGAAGCCGCGTTGTCCCAAATCGAAGACGCGTTGCGGACGCTACAGCAGGAATTGGACCAGCAGCAGGGTGAATTCGCGGAGGTCACTGCCTCGCTGCGGCAGGATGACCAGCGCAGGGAAACTGCGGGCACGCT
>JALORT010000502.1:587-3121 GCA_025458755.1 Methylotetracoccus sp. | reverse complement strand
CGTTATCGACACGGGTACGCACGCCGCCGCCACTCGGGCCAGCGGCGGCAGGACGTTTCGGCAAAAAAGCCTGAGGTCAGCCCGCCGAGGCGGCGGCGGCCGGCTGGGCGGTGGCGGGCGCGGCCGGGTCGCCGGTAACGAACCCGGTGCCGTCGAGGTTGTAGACGTCCGGGCGGAAGTGCACGAAGCCCTCGGCCGTCACCCAAGCCGTGAGGTAGGCGAAGCGAAGCTCCGGCCCTTCGGCGACCTGCACGTCGATGCGCTCCTGGGTCTTGCCGACCTCGGCGATGCGCTCGGGGGTCCAGCCGTCCTGGCCGGCCAGAATCCAGTCCACCAGCACCGCCACCTTGTCGACGCGCACGCAGCCCGAGCTGAAGTAGCGGGCCGACTGGGAGAACAGCTCCTTGGTCGGCGTGTCGTGCATGTAGACGTGGTAGGGATTCTTGAAGTTGATCTTCACGGTGGCCATGGCGTTCTCTTCGCCCGGCTCCTGGCGGAAGTGATACTGGTCCGGCGTCACCGTCTTCCAGTCGATGGTGCGGGCGTCGACTTCGGGTCCCTGGTAGCCGTCGTAGACCTTGATGTTCAGCTTTTCGAGAATCTTCGTCCCGCCCTTGCGCAGTTCGGGAAGGATGTCCTTCTCGACGATCGACACGGGCGCGTTCCAGTAGGGATTGAAATTGATCTCGGAGATCTTGCTCGCAACCGTCGGCGTCGGGCGATCGATCATGCCGGCGATGACATTGTGGCGCGAGCGCACCGCGCCGTTCTGCACCGCCTCAAGCTGGGTGGCGGGAACGTTGACGACGATGTACCGGGCGCCAAGATTCTTCGAGTACTCCGCCAGCCGCGGCAGGTTGGCTTCGAGCGTGGCGATCCGCTGCTCGACGGGAACGTTCAGCGATGCCTGCGTTTCCTCATCCACCCGGCCCGTCATGCGGATGCCGTGGGACTGCTGGTAGCGCTGCACGGCTGTCTGGACGCCGGTGTCGAACACATTCCCGGGGGCGCTCTCGCGGGTGATGTAGCCCTCCACGGCAAGGCGGTAGCGCAGCGCCTGCACGGCGTCGCCCTTGGAGTTGAGCACCAGCGTGCGCGTGCGCTTGAGCTGCGGCCAGCCGCCCTGCGCCGCGATTGAGCGGTAGCGGCCGATGGCATCCTGCATCAGGTAGGCGCTGCGCTCCGACAACATCGGGCTTTCCACCCGGTCCATCGGGATGACTTCGGTGGAGGTCGGCGGCGCGCTCTGGACATTGAAGTTGCGCTTGACCGTGACCTCCTGAGTGTCACGCGCCTCGGCGAAGGCCTTCAGCGGCGCCAGCGCGGAAAATGCCAGCCCTGCCGTCATGGCCCGGCGGGAAATCATCTGCGATCCGGTCTTGCTGAATGTCATCACGCCACCCCATGCGCCGGCCAAGGCCCGGCACCATCACCCCATCACGCGCAGCTTCTATAGTGTTCGCACGTACCCGTCCAATGCCGATGCCTCCCAAACGCGGCAAAAATCCGGCAAATGACGCAAGCGTGAAGGTTTCGGCCACAATGATTGCGCCGGCGGCGAAACGCCACCGGCGCTGTGTCGATCATGCAACGCCCCCGTGCGGCCGGGGCGACCGCTCAGAGGCGGTAGAGGATCTGGTCCGTCCAGTAGCGCTCGAGCCGCGACAGCGCCTTGTTGAGGCGGTCGAACTCGTCGATGTTGAGGCCGGCGACCTCCTGGATCGCGTGGAGCTGCCGATTGTAGAGGCGGTCCACCTTCTCGCGGATCGCCTTGCCCTTCGGCGTCAGGCCGACCCGCACCGACCGCTTGTCGGTGCTGGAGCGTTCGTGGCTGACGTATCCCGCCTCGACCAGCTTCTTGAGGTTGTAGGAGACGTTCGAGCCCTGATAATAGCCGCGGCTCCTGAGTTCGCCGGCGGTGAGTTCGGCATCGCCGATGTTGAACAGGAGCAACGCCTGGACCGAGTTCACTTCCGGCTCGCCGGTGCGTTCGAACTCGTCCTTGATGACATCAAGCAGGCGGCGGTGCAGCCGCTCGATGAGATGCAGCGCCTCGAGATACCGAGGCTTGATTTCCGAAGAAACCTCGCGTGGTGCAGTTTCCTGCACAGACGTCTTCAGTTGAGTACGCATGTTCGACACCCTGCCCTTTGTTCGAGTGGGGCTCGATTTGTTTAGGATTGGATTTCTGCCCCTTATCTCACGAATGAAATTAGAATCGCCCGGTTAAGCCCGGTTCAATGGGGAGGGTAAACTTTTCGGTTTCTTCTCAGAGGGTTGGGCTAAATTTCGCGTAACATTAATCGACCCTTGCCGGGCGCGCGGAGTTTACACTGTGCGAAAAATCACAGTATTCGTTGAAAATACTGACAAAGACTCCCCAGCAACAACTCGTGTACATTGCACCTGTTTGTTGATGCCGACGGAGGGCTTTGCCTATGGCCGTCATCCCGGTTGTCAGATCAACGCTGCGTGGCGCCGCCGACGTTGCGCCGTTGCCGGAGTTCAGGGCGCAGGATCATCCCCTGTATTTG
>JALORT010000502.1:0-563 GCA_025458755.1 Methylotetracoccus sp. | reverse complement strand
CTGGACGCGCCTCGGGTCGATTTGCCGTTTTCAGCCCGACTGGCCCGCGAAAACGGCTGGTCACAAGACTTTGCCCGGCGGGTGATCGAGGAATACAAGCGCTTTCTGTTCCTTGTCTCGGTTTCCGACCATATGCTGACGCCATCGGAGGCCGTGGACGAGGCCTGGCACCTGCATCTTGTGTATTCGCAGTCCTACTGGGAGGATCTGTGCGGCAAAGTCCTTGAACGGCCGCTGCACCACCAGCCGACCAATGGCGGACAGGCGCAGGCGGCACATTTTCGCGACTGTTACGAGCGCACCCTTGACGCCTACGAGGACTGGTTCTCGATCCCCGCACCGAAGGACATCTGGCCACGGGCCGCTGTCCGGTTCGCGGTGGATGGCGAAATCCGGCGGGTCAACACCGCCGATGTGTGGATCGTGAAAAAGGCGCACGTTGAACAGCTGCTGTATGCGGTCGCAATCGCCGCCTTCATCACCGCCCTGCTCTATCCGGCCACACTCGGCGGACCAGGCCTCATCGTTGCAGCATGTGCGTCAATGCTATCGTTGTTCATCGG
>JALORT010000102.1 GCA_025458755.1 Methylotetracoccus sp. | reverse complement strand
GCTCGTAAACCTCGACCTCCGGACGGAGCCCCATCTCGGCCGCCAGCGCCAGAAACTCACGCACATCGCCGCGGGCGACGTTGGCGACGCTCTTGATTTCCTTCTCCAGCCAGAGATGCTTCGGGTAGTCGATGGCGACCAACGCGCTCTTGTCCAACTCTTCCTTACGGATTGCATTGATCACCAGACGTCCACCCGCTTCCAGGTTCTCCAACGCCTGGACCACCGGCAGCCAGGCTGGGGTGGTATCGATGATCGCATGAAGTTTTTCCGGTGCCTGATCCCGGGTATCGCCGGCCCAGACCGCTCCCAGGTGCCGCGCGAAGGCCTGTTCCTCGGCTTGCCGGGCAAACACGTAGACCTCCGAGTTCGGGTACCGATGACGCACCATTTTCAACACCAAATGCGCCGATGCCCCGAAGCCGGTGAGACCGAGTCGTTCGCCGTCGCTCAACCCGGCTAGCCGCACCGAGCGGTAGCCGATCGCTCCAGCACAAAGCAGCGGCGCCGCTTCGACATCGGTGAAGACCGCCGGAATCGGATGGGCGAACGCTGCCGGCACCGTCATGTACTCGGCGTAGCCGCCATCGGCGTCCCGGCCGGTGGCGAGAAAATCGGCACACAGATTCTCGTTACCGGCCAAACAATGCCGGCACTGGCCGCAGGCGGAAAAAATCCAGGCCACACCGACACGCTGACCGATTTGAACGCCGGACACCTCCCGCCCCTTCTCCACCACCGACCCGACGGCCTGATGACCGAGTATCATCGGCAGGCGCGATGGCGTCGCTCGGCCCTCGATCTCGTCCAGCTCGGTGTGACAAACGCCGCAGGCAGTCACCCGGATCACGACTTCGCGGTCTCCGGCGTGAGGTTCCGGGACGTTCTGCAAAGCGAGCGGAGCGCTGCCGGCCGAAACCACTCCGGGCGTTTTCAACAACATCGCTTTCATTTGCCGTCTCTCTGCAACGCTGACCGGGCGCCATCGCCTCGACGGCCGATCACACCAGACGCGAGGGTCACCGGGTGTGGGCCGCTAGGCCAGGCTCTTCGTCGCCACTTCAAAAACGTCTTTCGACATCCCGGCGGTTTCGACGATGCGCTGCAACTGGCTGCGCATCAGTGTCTGCCGGGCTGAATCGTAACGCATCCACTGCGTCAACGCGCCCAGCATGCGGGAGGCGACCTGTGGATTCAGCGCATTCAAAGCGATCACATGATCCGCCAGGAATTCTTAACCGGCGCCATCCCGGGCATGGAAGCCGACCGGATTCGATTGCGAGAAGGCGCCGATCAGCGCCCGGACACGGTTCGGCGTCTTCAGATCGAAATCCGGATGCTCGAGCAGCGTCTTCACGGCTTCCAGGGTTCCCGGCAGCGAACAAGTCGCTTGCACCGCAAACCACATATCGATCACCAACGCCTCGCCCCGCCATTGCCGATAGAAACGTTCCAGAATCTGCCCGCGTTCCGGATGGCGGCTGTTGACGATGAAGGACAGCGCCGCCGACTGATCCGTCATCGTGCCCGCGGCAGCGAATTGGCAGGCGCACAAGCGGTAGGCCTCGTCGCTCTCCAACGCCATCAGATAGCCGAGACAGATGTTTTTCAGCCGCCGTCGGCCGACCGCTTCGGCATCGCGCCGGTCGGATTCCTCACGATGATACCGCTGGTAGAGTTCATGGAATTCGCTTTCCAGCTGCTGCGCCAACTCGCGTCGGGTCTCGCACCTCGCCCGATGCACCGCGTCCGGATCCACAACATCGAGCAGTGAACTCACGTACTCCTCCGAAGGCAAGGTCAACAGCAAGGCGAGATAGGAAAGATCGTCCCACTGCTGCCCAACGACCTTCTGGTAGGCTTCGATCAGCGGCGTCATTGCGATCGGCGAGCCGCGCGGCGCATCCGACTCGGGCTGCATGCGGCTACGGATCAGGTTCGATGCAAGCTGCTGCGCCGCGTCCCAGCGGTTGAACGTATCGGCATCGTGCGCCATCAGGAACGCCAGTTCCTCGTTACTGCGCGGATAGTTCAGCCGCACCGGCGCGGAGAACCCGCGTAAAGGCGACAGCACGGGCAGTTCGTTCAGGTTCTGAAAGCGGAACGTCTGCTCCCGATCGACCAGATTCAGCACGCGCGTCGCGGCGGCCGATGCCGAGGATTCACCGTCGAGTTCAACCGGAAGATCACGGCCCTCCTGGTCCAGCAAGCCGAGAGCGAACGGGATATGGAACGGTTCCTTGTCGGCCTGACCGGGAGTCGCCGGGCAGCTCTGACGCACCTTCAGCGAGAGCGTCCGCTGCTCGGCATCGTAGCTTGGCTCCAAGCACAGCTCGGGCGTACCTGCCTGGCTGTACCAGCGCCGGAACTGCTGCAAGTCGACTCCCGCCGCATCCTCCATACAGCGCACGAAATCATCGCAGGTTACGGCCTGGCCGTCGTGTCTCTGGAAATAGAGGTCGCAGCCGCGGCGGAAGACTTCGGGGCCGAGCAGCGTCCGCATCATGCGAACGACTTCCGCCCCTTTTTGGTAGACCGTCAAGGTATAGAAGTTATTGATCTCGATATACGAATCCGGACGCACCGGATGCGCCAGCGGACCGGCATCCTCGGCAAATTGCCTCACCCGAAGATGGTTGACATCATCGATACGCTTGACGGCTCGTGACGTATGGTCGGCGGTAAATTCCTGATCGCGAAAAACCGTCAGACCTTCCTTCAAACTCAACTGAAACCAGTCGCGGCAGGTAATGCGGTTGCCAGTCCAGTTGTGGAAATACTCGTGGGCGATCACCCCCTGAATGTGCTCATAGTCGGAATCCGTCGCCGTATCCGGCCGGGCGAGCACAAATTTGGTATTGAAGATGTTCAATCCCTTGTTCTCCATCGCCCCCATATTGAAATGGCTGACGGCGACGATCATATACAAATCGAGATCGTATTCACGTCCGAACTCCCGTTCGTCCCAGCGCATGGCCTGCTTCAACGAATCCATCGCGTGAGCGCACTTGTCCAGATCGTGCTGTTCGACGTAGATCTGCAAGGTGACCCGCCGCCCCGAGGCAGTGACGAAGACGTCCTGCAGGCAGGCGAGTTCACCGGCCACCAACGCGAACAGATAAGACGGCTTCTTGAACGGGTCCTCCCATTTCACCCAATGCCGTCCGTTCTGCAATTCCCCGGCGGCGACGCGATTGCCGTTCGACAACAGCACCGGATAACGACTTCGGTCGGCGATCAGTGTGGTGGTGTAGCGGGACATGATGTCCGGCCGATCCAGAAAATAGGTGATCTTGCGAAAACCATGGGCTTCGCACTGCATGCATAACATGCCTTTGGAAGAAAACAGACCTTCCAGCGCCAGGTTGCGACTCGGATTGATCCGCGTGACGACCTCCAGCGTGAACGGTTGATCGGGTACCTCGGCGATGATCAAGGACTCCTCGGTGGTCGCGAACGCTCCGGGGCTGAGCAAGCGCCCATCCATCTGCACCGATTCGAGGATCAGGCGCTCGCCGTGCAACTCCAGCCGACGGCTGTCGACGGCAACCACAGGATTCCGGCGCAGTTGCAACCGCGAAGTCACCCGAGTCTCCTCTTCATCCAAATCGAACGTCAGGTCGACGGCATCGATCAGGAAATTCGGGGGCGTATAGTCCGCCAGAAAAACGGTCCGGGGGGTTTGTTCGCGCAAAGGAGTGACCTCGCTGAGAGACGGGAGCATGTTCGCTGAAAACGGGGCGGCCCTTCAAATTTACTGTCCGCACGAGTCGAAAGTAAGCGGCGGCACCGACATTCGCTTCGATTCCGACCTTCGATCGTCGAGAAAATTCGATGGGTTCACAACGCCTGGATCATCGCCATCCCGGTGCTTCAGCACAGACGCCTGGTCTTCGGGCGCACCGACAGCCGATTCCCGGTACATTGGGGACGGGCGCGCGGCTCGCGAAAGGAATGACAGGCGCGTGGTGCGTCTACCGCCCGCCGTCGCGCATCCCCAGGAACCGATCGACCGCAAGCAAGAACCAGCCGACCAGCAGAAGAACTCCGCCGACGGGCGTGATGACCCCCAGCCCACGCTGTTCGGTCAGACTGAGCAGAAACAGACTTCCGGAGAACAGCACAATCCCGGCAAGCATCGCCGCGGCGCTCCATCCAGCCAATCGCGAGTTTGGGCAATGCCGCCAGTGTACGGCGACGGCCAGTACCGCGACCGTATGCCAAAGTTGATACTGCACGGCGGTGTGGAAAGCAGCCATCAGATCTGCCGCCAGTTTTCCCTTCAAGCCGTGAGCGCCGAAAGCGCCCATCGCGACCCCGACGAAACCGCTGACCGCGGCCAGCAGCATGAGTCCGTCCGGGCTGCTGAGT
This sequence comes from Methylotetracoccus sp., assembly GCA_025458755.1. Lineage (GTDB taxonomy): Bacteria > Pseudomonadota > Gammaproteobacteria > Methylococcales > Methylococcaceae > Methylotetracoccus. The sequence goes on along the minus strand of JALORT010000102.1, from coordinate 2,819 downwards.
CCCAATTTGCCTTTGGTCTTCATAACGTCGTTGTGTTTACGACCCGACGGCGGCAGCCCGCCACAGGATACGGGCGATTCCGACCATCCATTAGTGTTGGCGCGCCCGCGAGACGTATCGGTTCAGCTGACAGGGGGGTGAAGGATTTATTCGCTCCTCGGAAAGAACCGCCGGAAATGATCGTAAATCCATGCCGCCAGCCAGACGAAGAAGACAACGGCAATGCCGATCAGGAAATTGTCATTGCTGTCGAGATACGCGTAAACGGCCAATAGCGCCAGAGCGATCGGGAAGAAAATATTCATGTCGAATCGCCGACAACGGCAAAGTGTTCAGTCATCTCAACTCTTGCGATCAGCGTAACGGCCCAGCCAACCGCCGTTGGAGAATACGCAACTGGCCCCTGCGGGTCAATCGTACCCGCCGTCCGTAGACCGGTGTGCACACGATTGATCCGCCGGAACGGCGACCAGCAGAGCGGTCATTGCTGCGCGGCGGCACGAAAGTCCGCCGGTACGCACCGGCTCGGGGTATCGCTCTCGGGTCGCGTAGGTTCCCATCGAATGCCGAGTCAGTCCGCCGGTTCGAAATAACTCTTGTCAACGCCGCATTCCGGGCAGAGCCATTCATCCGGTATATCCTCCCACAGGGTACCGGGTGCGATTCCCGAGTCGGGGTCCCCCTCCGCCTCATCGTAAACATAGCCGCAGGCCGAACAGGCGAACTTTCGATACTTTTTCATCACGCTTCCTCTGAAGGAACTGGTCAAAAAAATAGTGCGGTTTCCTGGCGGGACGTTCTACTCGCTGCGCCGCGGGGATTCAGGTTGGCAGCGGGCGGCAGTGCATCACTCCCGAACGATAAACGTCGCGCGTTTTCCGCGAGCGTCAGCTTAACTCCGCGGTGGGTTAAGCCGTCTTGCGGCCTTCAATAACCGCACGCAGATCCTCCTCTTGATCCTTCGACAGCGAGCTTTGCAGCACCTTGGCGCGGCCCGAGAATTCTCCCAGCCCTTCCAGTAACTTGTCGGATGTTGCCTTGCGCAGCAGTAAGAACAGGGCTGCGCTCCCCGGCGTAAGGTTATCGCCGAGGTCCTTCATGAACTGATCGTTGATGCCGATGTCGGTCAAGGACGCGCTGATAGCGCCTGCGCCGGCACCGACTGCCGCGCCCAGCAGAGGATTCAGAAACAGCAGTCCTATCAGCAGACCCCAAAAGCCGCCCCCGACGGCACCCTGGGCCGTCAGATTAACGGCCTGGTCCAGCCTGACCTTCCCGGACTCGTCCTTGTGGACTACGACGATGTCCTCCATTTCGATCAGGTAGTTTTTTTGCATCTTGGCCAGCGCAGCGCGCATCTCGTATGCAGTGGCATCGTCCTTGCACGCGAAAACAATCAGCTCGCTCATGGTATTCGACTCCGTCTCCGGTTGGGTGGCATGAAACTCCCATTATCGCAGACCTGAAGTTTAAAGCGCACACCGCAACGCAACGGACTGTGGGCACACCGTGCGATCATAGAACGCAGCGGCGGGCGAACTTTTTGCTGTGCGCCCCGGTCAGTGATGCGAGGATCGAGTGGATTAAAGTCATCCGCATGGCTCTTCACCGCTGCGGTGTGCGATGGCACACTTCTCACCGACAGCGACTGAATGACCGCTCCAGATCGGTGAGATAGTCACTTAATCAAACTGCCATGGCACCCGTCCTTGCAAAACTTCGGAATTTTGAATGAGTACATTCCTGCAGCACTTCAAGGGGATATTCAACGAGCTCGATGCGACCCGCCTTCATCTGCTCGACGAGATTTACGCTCCAAATGTGAAATTCAGCGATCCCGTGCATGAACTCGAGGGGCTCCCCGCGCTGCGCGACTACTATCAGCGGCTGTATGAGGGAGTGATCAGCTGCCGTTTCGACTTCGACGACGAGATCGTACAGGATGAGCGCGCGGCGCTGGTCTGGACCATGCGGTTCGAACACGTGCGATTCAAGAAGGCTGGTGTGATGACGCTAGCCGGGATCAGTCACCTGCGCTTCAGCGACCGTGTTTACTACCACCATGACTACTTCGACATGGGTGCCTTCATCTATGAACGCGTTCCCGTGCTGTCGAGTGTGATTCGCGCGATCAAAAAGCGTCTCTAGGAAATCGCAAGGATGAAAATAGCGATCGTCGGCACCGGCATCGCCGGTTTGGTGTGTGCCAGGACCTTGCACTCTGACCATGACATCACCGTCTACGAAGCCAACGACTATGTCGGTGGGCACACCCATACCCATGATGTGTCCGACCATGGCCGACAACTGGCGATCGACACCGGTTTTATCGTCTACAACGACCGAACGTATCCGAAGTTCATCGCGCTGTTGCGCGAATGCGGGGTCGCATCACTGCCGACAGAAATGAGCTTCAGCCTGAGCTGTGAACGCACCGGTCTCGAATACAGCGGCAGCAACTTGAATACGCTGTTCGCCCAGCGCACCAATCTGTTCAAACCGCAGTTCTACCGGATGATCAGGGATATCCTGCGCTTCAATCGTGAGGCGCCCCGCATCTTGTCGCAGCAAAATGTCGACATGACGCTGGGCGATTATTTAGCAGAGCAGGATTACGGCGTCGCCTTCCGGAACGACTATCTGCTGCCGATGGCCTCTGCCATCTGGTCTGCAAAGGCGGAACTGATTTGTCAGATGCCACTGCTGTTTTTCGTTCGCTTCTTTCACAACCACGGCTTGCTGACCGTCGCCGATCGTCCCCAGTGGCGTGTGATTGAAGGGGGTTCGCGCGAGTACGTGAAAAAGGTAGTGGCGCCGTT
>JALORT010000501.1 GCA_025458755.1 Methylotetracoccus sp. | reverse complement strand
CCCAGCCGCAGGATGACCGCGCACTGCGGCTGGCGTTAGCCACCGAGATCATGGGTAAGACGGCGGCGTGGCTCGCCGCGGATGACGATGCGCAATGGGATGAGGTGTTTCAGCACTTCCGCAGTTATCACGAGGACTGGCAGCGGCGCGGATTCATCGCGATGTTCCGCCGCCTGCTGGACGAACAGCGGGTGCCCGAACGCGTGATGGCATATCCCGATGGTGAGCGGCGGCTGACCAATGTCCTACATCTCGGGGAGCTGCTGCAGGTCGCCACTCAGGAACAGCCGGGGATGGAGGGCTTACTACGCTGGTTCACCGATGCGCGTCTTCGTCCCGATGAAGACAGCGACGAGCAGCAGTTGCGGCTGGAAAGCGATACGGAACGGGTGCAGATCGTCACGCTGCATAAGAGCAAGGGTCTCGAGTACGAAATCGTATTCCTGCCGTTCTGCTGGGACAGCAAACCGAAGGATGCGAAGGGGCCGTTCAGCTTTCACGATGAGGCCCGACCGGAAATGCCGGTGATCTTCGATCTGGCGGCGCAGCCGCAGCATCTGCCGCAGGCCGACAAGGAACGGTTGGCGGAGGAACTGCGGTTGCTGTACGTCGGCGCGACGCGGGCCAGATACCGTTGCTACATCGTGTGGGGAGGCATCAACGGCGCAAAAAGCTCGGCCTTGGGTTATCTGCTGCATCAACAGCAATGGATGACCGACCGGGTGGACGAGGTACCCCCGCGGATCGCCGGGGCAGACGACGACGCGCTGTGCGCTGATCTTCGCGCACTCAATCCGCCTGGCGACTTGTTCGAGATCGCGGCGCTGTCTCTGGAAACGCCGCCGCCAGTGGTTGCCCAGGATGCCGCTCCAGCCGTGTTCACGGCTCGGAAATTTTCCGGCCGCATTGATTCCGGTTGGCGCATCGCCAGTTTCACCGGATTGGCGGCCAGACGCGACCAGAGAACCGGGCCGGCGGAGCCCGATTACGATGCGGCCACTGCGGTGGAACCCTCCATTACGGAGCCGCGCGTTGTCGACCCGAACTCAATGTTCGCTTTTCCGAAAGGCGCGCAGGCCGGTATCTTTCTGCACGAATTGTTTGAGACTCTTGATTTTCCGACGGCTTCCGGTGTCGAACTCGACCAGGCCGTGACGCGGCTGCTGCGCAAACACGGTTACGCCGCCGAAACGTGGCAGGCGGCCGTCTCGACATTGGTCCAACAGGTGCTGGATACCGAGCTGGACAGGGACACCGGGCTTCGCCTCCGCGCCGTGGGCAGCGTACGACGGCTGAACGAACTCAAATTCCACTTTCCTTTGGCGCGGCTCGATGCGGCCCCGTTGAACGAAATAGTGACCTCTTTTTCCCCGGACCCGGATGATCTCCCCGGCCTCGATTTCGACCAGACCCGCGGCATGATGCTGGGCTTCATTGACCTGGTGTTCGAACACGGCGGCCGCTATTACCTGCTCGACTACAAGTCGAATCACCTCGGCAACCGGATCGAAGACTACGCGCTCGAGCATCTGGTGCCGGTGATGCGGTCCCATCGCTACGACCTTCAGTCGCTGATTTATGCCGTGGCGGTGCATCGCTACCTGCGCCACCGAATCCGGGGGTATCGCTACGCGGAGCATTTTGGCGTTGTGTACTACCTGTTTCTGCGCGGGATGGACGCGGCACGCGGGGCGGAATTCGGCGTGCATGCGGCGAAGCCGGCACAGGCGTTGATCGAACGTCTGGATGCACTGTTCGGCGGGGATCTCCAGTGAAGGCCGGACGCGCCGCGGAGCGCTATTTGGAAGCATTGGAGCGGGCAGGGCTGATCCGCCCGCTTGATCGGCATTTCGCTTCCCGGCTCGGGGCGCGGGCCGGTCATGCTGAAGCGGTCGTGTTCGCCGCCGCCTGGGTCAGTCACCGGCTCGGCCAGGGCCATGTCTGCGCCGACCTCCGCCAAGTCGCAGGCCAATCCCTGTTTGCAGGCTTAGACCTGTCCCATCCGCCGATGCCTCCGCTCGAACCCTGGTGCGAGGCGCTGCGCGCGAGTCCGGTCGTGGGCTGGCCGGGCGACTTCCAGCCGCTGATCCTCGATGAATCCGGCCGCCTGTATCTGCACCGTTATTTCACCCACGAGTCCGCGGTGGCCGAGGGGATTCTCCGTCGTGCGGACCTCGTGGACCTGACGCGGCTTCGCTCCGGACTGGATCGGCTGTTCCCCGAGGACTTCGCGGCGAGCCTATCCCGGAGAGGCGGTGCAGCCGGACAGAAGCGGGCCGCTGCCGTTGCGGTATTGCGCCGTTTTGCATTGATTTCGGGCGGGCCTGGTACCGGAAAGACGACGACAGTGACCAAACTGCTGGCTTTGCTGATGGACCAGGGCGGGTCGCCGCGGATCGCTCTGGTGGCACCAACCGGCAAGGCCGCCGCACGTTTGAGCGAAGCGGTCCGGAAGAAGAAGGCGGAACTGCTCGGCAGCCGGCAGCTCGAGCCGCCGCAGGCCGAGGCGATGCCCGAACACGCCTCGACGCTTCACCGGCTGCTCGGGTCGCGTCCCCATGGCTTGAATTTTCGGCACAATGCGGACAATCCGCTGCCGGTTGATGTTCTGGTCGTCGACGAAGCGTCCATGATCGACCTGCCGTTGATGTCGCGCGTGCTGAATGCGCTGTTGCCGAGTGCGCGCCTTATTCTGCTCGGTGACATGCATCAGCTGGCGTCGGTCGAAGCCGGGCAGGTGTTCGGCGACCTTTGTAGCCGCGCCGGCCGACAGAACGGTTCTCCGAGGCTGTCCGAACTGCTGGACCGAGTCGGGATTCCGCGACCGGCAGCCGCCGCCGTCCCGGCGGCATCGTGCGCACTGGACGACAGCATTGCGGTGTTGCAGGAGAGTTTCCGCTTCGGTCAAGACAGCGGCATCGGCCATCTGGCGCGAGCGGTGAACGCGGGTGATGCCGAGTACGCTGACCGTCTTTTTACGGATTCGGCTTACGGCGATATCGCCTGGCGAGCAATCGCGCCGGCGGGGCTGCCGGCGCTCGTCGCCGATCAGATCGCGCCGCGGTTTCGTGCCTACCTCGAAGCACCATCGCCGCAGCAGGCGTTCGCCGCGTTCGAATCGTTTCGCGTGCTGTGTGCGCTGCGCGAGGGGCCGTTCGGCGTCGAAGCGATCAACCGGCTGATCGAGCAGGAGTTGACTCGCCTGCGTTGGATTCGGCCCGAGGAGCGCTGGTACGCCGGACGCCCCCTCATAATGACGCGCAACGATTACGGACTGCGCCTGTTCAATGGCGACATCGGGCTGATCCGGCCGGATGCAGAGAGCGGCGGAGCCTTGCGGGCGATGTTCGCCGGGGGCGACGGCACGGTGCGCAAGCTGCTGCCGAGCCGCTTGCCGGAGCACGAGACCGTGTACGCGATGACGGTGCACAAGAGCCAAGGCTCGGAAT
>JALORT010000101.1 GCA_025458755.1 Methylotetracoccus sp. | reverse complement strand
CGAAAAGTCAAAATACGTGGCGTACGTCTTTACCGATATCGACTGTGGCTACTGCCGCAAGCTTCATTCGGAAATCAAGCAATACCTTGATGCCGGCATTGAAGTCCGCTATCTGTTTTACCCGCGTGCCGGCGAAGGTTCGGATTCTTTCAAGAAGGCCGTGACCGTCTGGTGCTCCGATAATCGTAATCAGGCGCTGACCAAGGCAAAGAAAGGAGAGGCGTTGCCGTCGAAGACCTGCGACAACCCGATCAGTCAGCACATGGCCATGGGGACACAATTCGGCGCGTCGGGAACTCCGATGATCGTGACGGAGAAAGGCACCATCCTTCCCGGGTATATTCCCGCTCCGCAACTGACGCAGGTGCTGGAGCAGGAGAAGAAGGGCTGAGTACGCCGTCCACTCATCCGGATTCGGTGGCCCCGGTAGCTTGGAATCATCGAGCCATGGCTTTGAGTGTGTAGAGGAATTCGAGCGCCTGACGCGGCGTCATGCCGTCTGGATCGGACGCTTCCACACACCGAACGATCGGCGGCGGTTCGGCATCGACGAACAAATCCATCTGGCGGCTGGGCGCAGTGCGCGTTTGACGCTCGCTTGCGGTTCGTTCGAGATTGACCAGGATGGCCTTCGCCTCTTGAATCACGGATTTCGGCACGCCCGCGAGCGCTGCGACCTGCAGCCCGTAACTCTGGTTGGCCGGACCTGCCTTGACCGTATGCAGGAAGACGATTCTGTCCTCGTGTTCGACGGCATCCAGATGCACATTCCGTATTGCTGTGATCTGTTCGGGCAACGCCGTGAGCTCGAAGTAATGGGTGGCGAATAAGGTCAGCGCCTTGATTTCTCTCGCGAGGTTTAGTGCCACCGCCCAAGCCAGCGAGAGACCGTCGAAGGTGCTGGTGCCGCGTCCGATTTCGTCCATCAACACCAGACTGTCAGGGCTGGCGTTATGCAGTATGGCTGCCGTTTCGGTCATTTCAACCATGAAGGTCGAGCGGCCGGTCGCCAGGTCGTCCGACGCGCCGATCCGGGTGAAAATCCTGTCCACCCTTCCGATTTCCGCCGAGTGTGCCGGAACGAAGCTACCGATATGCGCCAGCAGCACGATCAGCGCTGTTTGTCGCATGAACGTGGATTTCCCGCCCATATTGGGTCCGGTGATGATCAGCATCCGGCGTCCGGCATCGAGTTCGATGTCGTTCGGCGTAAACGGTACCGGAATGGCTCGTTCCACCACCGGATGACGCCCGCCTGCAATCCGCAACGTACTCTCCGAGGTCAGTTGCGGGCGACGATAGTCCAGAGTTTCCGCACGCTCCGCAAAGGTAGCGAGCGTATCCAGTTCCGCGAGACCCCCGGCACACCTTTGCAACGACGCCAGGCTCGGTGCCAAAAGGTCCAGCAGCGCATCGTACAGTGCTTTCTCACGCGCCAGCGCGCGCTCCCGTGCGCTCAGCACTTTGCCCTCGAACTCGCGAAGTTCCGGGGTCGTGTAACGTTCGACATTTTTTAGGGTTTGGCGGCGAATATAGTGCGCGGGGACCCGGTCGGCCTGCGAGCGAGGCAGTTCGATATAGAAGCCGTGGATCCGATTGAAATTCACCCGCAGTGTCGTGATACCGCTGCGCTGCCGCTCATTTTCTTCCATGGCCACCAGGAAGGCGTCCGCGTTCTGGCTCAACTGGCGCAGTTCATCGAGTTCGGCGTCGTAGCCCGCGGCGATGACGCCGCCGTCGCGAATCAGGACCGGGGGGTTTTCCATCAGCGCGCGCGACAGCAGGGCGCAGATCTCCGGGTGCTCGGCCAGATCCTCAGAGATTTCAAGGAGTCGCCGGCTGATGTCGAGCCGGCGGAGCCGTTCCCTCACCACGGGCAGGGTCTGCAGCGAGTGTGTCAGCACGACGAGGTCGCGCGGGCGGGCGCTTTTCAAGGCAATGCGGGCGGTAATGCGCTCCACGTCCCCGACCTGTCGCAGCAGTTCGCGGAGATCTTCGAAGCCGCGGTCGCTCATCAGGGTTTCAATCGCGTCGTAGCGTTCGTGCAGTATCTCCCGGGTGCGGAGAGGACGGTGCAGCCAGCGACGCAACAGGCGGCCACCCATCGGCGTGACGGTTTGGTCGAGAAGGCCGAACAACGTGAACTCGCTGCGGCCGGAGGCGTGATAATCGAGTTCCAGGTTACGGCGCGTTGCGGCATCCAGACCGATGGCGTCCTCTGCAGTTTCTACTCGGAGCCCCTGAAGGTGCCCCAAACCGGCTTGCTGCGTTTCCTTGACGTACTGAAGCAGGGCCCCGGCGGCAGCAATCGCGGCAGACAGGTCTTCGCACCCGAAACCGCGCAGGTCATGGGTCCCGAACTGCCGCAGCAGCAGTTGGCGGGCGCTCACCGGATCAAACTGCCATGGTGGACGATGGGTCGCGGAATAAGGCCCGGCCAGGCCCACCGGCAGCGTCCGCCCTTCTTCGAGTAAAATTTCCGCGGGCCGGATGCGGTCCAGCTCCGCCAAGAGCTGATCCGACGCGGCCACTTGCTGGACGGTGAACTGTCCGCCAGCCAGATTCAGCGCGGCGATACCCCACTCCCCATCGACGCAGGCGACTGCCAACAAGAGGCTGTCGGTGCGGTCCTCGAGCAGAGCATCATCGGTAACGGTCCCGGGTGTGATGACCCGCGTCACTTTTCGCTGCATCGGGCCTTTGGCCGACGGGGCATCGCCGACTTGCTCGCAGATCGCCACCGACTCGCCCGCCTTCAGCAAGCGTGCCAGGTAGTTATCGGCGGCGTGGTGCGGTATGCCGGCCATCGGCACCCGCTCGCCCCCGGATTCGCCGCGGCTGGTCAAGGTCAGATCGAGCAGTTGAGCGACGCGCCTCGCATCGTCGAAGAACAGCTCGTAAAAATCCCCCATGCGGTAGAACAACAGCGTCCCGGGATAGTCGGCCTTGATCCGCAGATACTGCTGCATCATCGGTGTATGGGCGACAGGAGGCGGGGAGGACTGAGTCATCGGTGGGCGACTGTGCGGTACAATGCAAGATCGGACATCGGGCAGTTTACATGAACGACACGACGCTTTACGGGCTCGCAGAACAGGTCGGCACGGTGCTGCGGGAGCGAGGGGAGCGGCTGGCGACCGCCGAGTCCTGCACCGGCGGCGGGATTGCGCAAGCGGTGACCGATGTGCCCGGCAGTTCGGACTGGTTTGAATGCGGTTTGGTGACCTACAGCAACGGCGCCAAACAGCGCTTGCTCGGCGTGCCGGAAGCAGTGCTGGACCGCTCTGGCGCGGTCAGCGAGGAAACGGTGTGCGCCATGGCCGCCGGCGCGCTGCGACAGACCGAGGCGACTCTCGCCGTGGCGGTCAGCGGCATCGCCGGTCCTGCCGGCGGGACCCCGGGCAAACCGGTGGGGACCGTTTGGCTGGCCTGGTTATCCCGCGACGGGGCGGTCAGGAAAACCGCGAAGCTGTCACTTGACGGCGATCGGCTCCAGGTCCGCCGCCTGGCGGTCGAAGCGGCGTTGCGAGGGATCCTCGATGCCGTTGGAGGCTGAGCCGGGTGGCGAACCGGTCCGGCGCCTCTTCTTTGCGCTGTGGCCGGACGAGGATGTGCGCGACCGCCTCCAAGCGGTCGTCGCCGAGCTGCATGACCGGGTTGCGGCGCGCTGGGTGCGGCGGGAACAATTCCATATCACGTTGTTGTTTCTGGGCGCGGTCCCTGAATCGGACGTTCTGCGTCTGCGAAGACTTGAACTGCAGTGGCCGGAAGGGTTCGAACTGCCGTTGCAGGACCTGCGCTATCTGCGGCGGCGGCAAATGATCTGGCTGATACCCCGTAAGCCACCGGAGGGATTAGGACGCTTGGTGCACGTCTTGGGCGAGGGACTCGATGCCCGCAGCATCGGGCGTGATCTCCGTCCGTTTCATGCTCATCTGACCTTGGCGCGAAACGCGAGGTGCGGTTACTTGGGGCCGAGTTCGGCGGCTAGGATTGGATGGACGGTCCGCTCGGTCGAACTCATGGAGTCCGTTCTGGACCGCTCCGGAGCCCACTATCGGGTGCTCCAAAGCTGGCCGCTTCAGGCTATGCCGACGGTGGGCAGTGTGGAATAATGTTTGCTCGACAATTGAAGGTGACCGGTACGGATGGACGACAATAAACGAAAAGCCTTGAACGCGGCACTGAGCCAAATCGAAAAGCAATTCGGCAAGGGCTCGGTGATGCGGATGGGCGATGTCGGTGCCGTCCGAGATATCGAAGTGATCTCCACCGGGTCGTTGGCGCTGGACATTGCGCTCGGCTGCGGCGGTTTGCCGCGCGGGCGCATCGTCGAGATTTACGGTCCGGAATCCTCGGGCAAGACCACGCTGACACTCGAAGTCATTGCCCAGGCACAAAAACTGGGTGGCGTCGCCGCGTTCGTTGATGCCGAGCACGCGCTCGATCCGGCCTACGCGGAAAAAATCGGCGTCAATCTCGACGAGTTACTTGTGTCCCAACCGGATACCGGCGAACAGGCCTTGGAAATTGCGGACATGTTGGTTCGGTCAAGCGGTGTCGACGTCGTCGTCATCGATTCGGTCGCCGCACTGACGCCGCGTGCCGAGATCGAAGGGGAGATGGGCGATGCCCATGTGGGCCTACAGGCGCGCTTGATGTCGCAGGCGCTGCGGAAGCTGACGGCGAACATCAAACGTTCGAACACACTGGTGATCTTCATCAATCAGATCCGGATGAAAATCGGTGTGATGTTCGGCAGTCCGGAGACCACCACCGGCGGCAACGCCCTTAAATTCTACGCCTCGGTGCGCCTGGACATCCGTCGCCAGGGAGCGATCAAGGACGGCGATGAGGTGATCGGCAACGAAACCCGCGTCAAGGTGGTGAAAAACAAAGTCGCGCCGCCGTTTCGTGTGGCGGATTTCGAAATTCTCTACGGCGAGGGCATCTCGCGCGAAGGCGAACTGGTTGACCTCGGCGTGCAGTACGGAATTCTGCAGAAGTCCGGCTCCTGGTACAGTTACGGGAATGACCGCATTGGCCAAGGGAAGGATAATGTCCGTAAATTGTTGAAGGAACGATCCGAGCTGGCGGCGGAGATCGAAGCGATGGTACGCGAGAAGGCACTGTCCAGTTCCGTTGCAGCGAAGGGCCCGGCGGAACCTATTCCGGAGACCCCGTTCTGATCGATTCGGATGAAAGTGAGGCCGCCAGGGCGCTATGCCTTCGCTATCTGTCGCGGCGCGAATATAGCCGTCGAGAATTACAGCAACGTCTGCATGCCAAAGGCTTGACCGGCGACACGCCGGCCCTGGTCCTCGATCAGCTGGCCGAGAGCGGTGAACAGTCCGATCGGCGTTTCGCGGACAGCCTGCTCCGGCACCGTGTCCGTCAGGGTTACGGTCTTCATCGGATCCTGGCGGAGTTGCGACAGCGGGGTATCGACGATGCGGTGGTGGATGCGTCCGGATACGATTGGGATGTTGTGCTCGAGGAGACCCACCGGAAGAAGTACGGAGTACGCCGGCCCGTGTCGCCGGCGGAGCGGGCCTCCCGGCACCGCTATTTGCTGCAGCGCGGGTTCAGCGGGGAACAAATCCAGCACCTGTTTCGCCGCCTTTACGGGCAGCCCGATGGTTTCGATTAATTGATTTCGCGACACTCTTCATGACCAGCGCCGAACTCCGTTCACTTTTCCTCCGTTTCTTCGAGGAGCGGGGCCATACGGTCGTACCCTCCAGTTCACTGATTCCGGCGGAGGACCCGACCCTGTTATTCACGAACGCCGGCATGGTCCAGTTCAAGGACGTTTTTCTGGGTCGCGAGGAACGCGGCTATGTGCGCGCAGCCTCATCCCAACGGTGCGTGCGCGCTGGTGGAAAGCACAATGATCTGGAAAACGTCGGGTACACGGCGCGGCATCACACGTTTTTCGAGATGCTGGGCAATTTCAGCTTCGGTGACTACTTCAAGCGGGACGCGATTCACTATGCCTGGGAGTTCCTGACCGGCACCCTAAAGATTCCCGCCGAGCGGCTGTGGGTCACCGTCTTCGTCGAGGACGGCGAGGCGGAAAGAATCTGGCTTCGTGAAGTTGGCGTCGACCCGTCACGGTTCGCCCGGATTGCAGGGAAGGACAATTTCTGGTCGATGGGCGACACCGGGCCGTGTGGTCCCTGCACCGAAATCTTCTACGACCACGGCGAAGGGATTCCCGGCGGTCCGCCGGGTTCGGCAGACGCCGACGGAGACCGGTATGTCGAGATCTGGAACCTCGTCTTCATGCAATACGAGCGCAGCGCGGACGGGACGCTGACGCCGCTGCCGAAGCCTTCTGTGGATACTGGCATGGGACTGGAGCGCATCGCGGCCGTGATGCAGGGTGTGCACAACAACTATCAGATCGATCTGTTTCGAAGCTTGGTCGATGCGGCGGCGTCATTGACGGGCTGCGACGACCTGACCAGCGGCTCCCTCCGGGTGATTGCCGATCATATCCGCTCCAGTGCGTTCCTGATCGCCGACGGCGTGCTCCCATCGAACGAGGGTCGGGGTTATGTGCTGCGAAGGATCATCCGGCGGGCGATCCGGCACGGCTACAAACTCGGCATCCGCGAGACGTTTTTCTACAAGCTGGTGGCGCCGTTGTGCAGGGAAATGGGTGCAGCGTACCCGGAACTGAACAAGGCCCAGGGTACCGTCGAACAGGTCTTGAGGCGTGAAGAAGAACGGTTCGCCGAGACGCTCGAGCAGGGCATGCGGATACTGGACAGCTGTCTAGCCCATCTGGGCGGGGCTGTCATTCCGGGTGAAGCGGCGTTTCAGCTTTACGACACCTACGGATTTCCGATTGATCTGACCGCTGATGTGGCCCGCGAACATGGCGTAACGATCGACATGGCAGGCTTTCAACGGGCGATGGATCAGCAGCGTGAACGCGCGCGGGCCGCGAGCCATTTCAAAGCCGATCAGGGTTTGGATCTCCACTTCGCCGGGTCTTGTTCGTTCACCGGCTATAACGAGTTGGAGACGCCCGCGCGCGTGATCGGACTCCTGCGTGACGGTGCGGCGGTAGACCGTTTACGTTCCGGGGAAGAGGGCAGGGTCGTGCTGGACCGCACCCCATTCTATGCGGAGTCCGGCGGACAAAAGGGCGATCGGGGGCGCATCGAATGGGGCAGCGGTGTGTTTGAGGTGACCGATACGCAGAAGCTCGGTCCCGAGGTCATTGTTCACATCGGGCGGATGCTGGACGGGGAGCTGACCTTGGAGCGTTCATGCCGCGCGGTCGTG
>JALORT010000500.1 GCA_025458755.1 Methylotetracoccus sp. | reverse complement strand
AGTTCCACCAGAAACTTCTGGATGTGATCGACCAGCCCGGTTTCGAGATCGCGTTCGATGGCGTCGTCGTGAAGGGTGAGAAAGTCGAAGAGGTAGGGGTCCTTGAGCGCCTGTTGGGCCAGATCGGATTGTGGCGGCGGCAGCGTGCTGGCGAAATTGGTGATGGCCTGGCCCTGACGGCGGTAGAGATCGGTTTCGATCTGCACGGTGAGCACGGCCCGGCTCCAGCCGTGCTCCAGCGCCTTGGCCGCGTACCAGAGGCGTTGAGACTCGTCCTTGATCTTCTCGACCAGCAACACATTGTGGCCCCAGGGGAGATTGGTGATGACGCCCGGCGGTCCCTGCCCGGAGAGTTGTCCCACAGCTTGTGGGACAACTTCCGACAGGCCCTGGTAGGCGAGATAGAACGCCCGCATGCGAAATACGTTGGTTCTCGAAAACCCACCCATGCCCGGGAAAGACTTTTGGATGTCGTCAGCGAGCCGCTCGACGATGGCGCGGCCCCAGCCCGCCTGCTCCTGCCGTTGGGCGATTTCCCGGCCAATGTCCCAGTAAAGCTGGATCAACTCCCGGTTGACCGAGAGCATCGCTTTGGTCTGCGCTTGGCGAACGCGGGTTTTGAGCGAATTCAGGAAATCCGCATAGTCCGACGGCAAGGCGGGCGAAGTTGATGTGTCGATTTGCTTTTTGCGGTCCATCATTCGCCCCCTTTCGGTCGCTTCACCCTCACCTGTCCCGTCAGCAGCTTCTGCATCAGGCCCTTCTTCTGCGTTTTGAGGGCGTTCAGATCCTTTCGGAGGAGCTCGATTTCGCGGTCCGCGGTATTGAGAGCGGCGGCGATCTTCCGTTGCTCGGGTATGGAGGGCAGATTGAGTTTCATGCCACCAAGGTCGGAGAAGTAGATTCGAACTCGGACGCTGCCGTTGCCGGACGACGTGACGTATCGCTCCCAAAGGCTTGATCGTCGGTATTGATCCAGGAAACCGGTGTCAATCGCGGGCCAGTCGTCAGTTGGCTTCTTGCAGTGGAACACGACGTAATCAGGGCTGACGAGTACGTCGCGATCACCAGCCCAGCGAGCGATGGAGCCGATGTTGAGCCGCATCGGGTTGTAGGGGTTTTGGGATCAATGGAACAGAAAAACGGTGTAAGCCCATCTGCCAGCCGTTCCCGTTACCAAGCCGTTACAAAACTTAAGGTTTTTGCAGCGAAATTCGTGCCTCAGAGTCTTCGCGGCTTCCGCCCTTTGCAAAAGTTGCCGGCAAAAGCTGATCTTTTTGCACTATCTTTTGCAAGGTGGTGTTCTTAACGTGGATATGGATATCGTGGTGTTCTTAACGTGGATATGGATATCAATAAAATGCTTACAATACATTGATTATAAAGCAGCTTAACAAGTCGGTATCCACGTCTGAAACACTACCCTTTTGCAACCCTGAAAGCCTTGATAATACTGGATTTTAGGCCCTTAAGCAGGTTTTCTGTTCCATTGATCCCCAAACCCCAGAACCGTGCGTACCCGACCATCTACTGGAATAACCATTATCACCTGCTGCACGCCACCCAGCGGATCAGTGGTGGGATCCTCTGGGCGAATCTGCATTTACTGTTCTGGCTGTCGCTCTTCCCGTTTGTCACGGGCTGGATGGGAGAAAACCATTTTGCTTCATTGCCCACGGCTCTCTACGGGTTCGTCCTGCTGATGGCGGCCATCGGCTACTGGGTCTTGCAACGCACGATCGTGGCGAGCGAGGGTGTCGATTCCTTACTCGCTCGCGCCATTGGCAAGGATCTCAAGGGCAACTTATCGGTGGTGATCTACGCTACCGCCATTCCGGTCGCCTTCTTCAATCAGTGGCTTTCCCAAGCCGGCTATGTGTTGGTCGCTTTGATGTGGTTGGTTCCCGATCGGCGCATTGAGAAGGTACTGACCGCGCGAGAGAACTAAAGGAGCCGTCAGAAGGCCCAACCAACGTCGCCCATGTATCGCGTATCTGTCGTTCAGTGCGTCGATTTCGCCGGCCGCCCAGAAGCGGGCGGCCGGGTCGAATGCGCGGCTATTCGATCGGAATGCGGTTCTTGTTTTGGGCGAGCCACTGGTCGAAGGTTTGCAACGCGGGGTTCAGTGACCGGGCCACCGCCAGGTCGCGCACGCCACAGTAGTACTCCTCGAAGTCGCGCTTGAACTGGAACATGTTACCGAGATCCTCCGCGCCCGGAAAACCGAAGCCGCGATAGACCTCGGGCGACACGGCGTTGTAGCGCACCTCCCGATCCAGTGCCCGGCCGAGTGCGGCGGCCATCTGCGCGCCGGTCAGATGCGCGCCGGCGACGCCGACGGTCTTGCCGACGAACTGGGAGCCCCGCTTGAAGATGCCGTAGGCGCACCCGCCAATGTCCTCGGAAGCGATCCCGGGCAATTTCTTGTCGCCCATCGGCAAGGTGATGGCCAGCGTGCCGTCCGGGCCTTTCTTCGGACCCATGCCGAAGGAGATGAAGTTATCCCAGTAGAACGCCGTCAGCAGGAAGGTGACCGGCAGGCCGAGGTCGGTGAAGAACGGGTTCGCCTCTCCCTTGGCGTCGAAATGCGGCACCTTGTACCGGCCCATCAGGGTCGGCATGCGGTCATCGTGCAACGGCACCCACTGGCGGGTGTCTTCCAAGGTGGACCAGATCACGTGCTTGAGACGAGCGTGCTTGGCCGCTTGGGCCATCGCCCTGGCTTGAGCCTGCTCTTTCTCGGGTGAGAAGTGCGCCCAGAAAAAGGTCACACAGTACGCCCCATGGGCGCCTTCAAACGCCCGCTTCAGACTTTCCCCGTCGTCAACGTCGGCCGCGACGACTTCGGCGCCCAGATCCGCCAGTGCTTTCGCCTTGTCCGAGTTGACGTCTCGCGCCAGCGCGCGGGCGGTGAACCCACCGCTCGGATCGCTCTGAATGGCGCGGACCAGGCCACCGCCTTGCGCGCCGGTCGCGCCCACTACGGCAATGATTTTCTTCTCGGTCATCACGATCCTCCTTCGTCGAGTTGGAAACCTGGGTGGCACCAGTAGAGACTCCAGACTTGCGTTCGCAGTTCATCCTGCCGCTCTTTCCAGTCGAGCTGACCTCTGGTTTCCCACTCCGGCCTTTCAAACGGCTGGGCCGCTTGCTCCCCTCGCGGTGGAACCGTCCGTGCCCGTCGCCTCCTCGCTCTTCTGCCCCGCCCCGGTCTTGCCCAGTTCGGCTTCGACTTCCTCCACGGTAGGGAGACTCGCCCTGAGCGCCTCGGGCAAGGAGGGGTGCAGGGGAATCAATCGTTTGAGTGCGCACTTGGCAGCTCCCGGCTCATCGCCCGAGCGGCTGCACCGCGATCCGAAGTCCGAGCGCCCGGAGGAGCACGTTGTTGCCGTCCATGAGTCGGTCGATGCGCCGCAAAACGGCGATTCTCCCTTTCGTATCGCGGAGACTGTCGAGTAGAACGCTCCCCTGGCCTACCGCTTCCCCGCGGCGACGAGCGCTGCGCGGAGGGTGGCAAGCGGGAGGAGGAGTGAGAGGGGCTGATCGAGGAGCGGCATCGCCCCGTACCCTTCGTACCAGCGCGCAACCGCAGAGACAGCGTCGCCCGGCCAAGAGCAACAGTTGCCCGCCCAGTCCCTGACTCTGGGCGGTGCGGGCGACCGCGAGCCGCCCGAGCCGAAACACCGGCACCTCGTAGCGGGCGAGTCCCTGCCGGATCACCGCCGGCGTGCGCGCGTAGGCGACCGACGCGGGGCTCAGGCTGTAGAAACCGAACACCTGTCGGCGGTCGGCGTCGGCGACCGCCAGGAAGGTTTTGGCCCCGCCCCGTTCGTGGCTCTTGCGGGCGTGGTGGCGCAGGAAGTCGTTCAGGGCGGGTTCGCTGCAATCGAATCCTTCCCGATCCTGGTGCTTGCCGATCGGCTCTTCGTGCCAGGGCAGCAGGGTCATGCGGGTTTCGGCAGGGCTTTTGCCGCCGCGAGCAGCCGGGCGTTGGGCGCCGGCGGCTGTTCCAGGGCTGCAAGCACCCGCAGGCTGTCCCGCTCCGACAGCGGCACGCGCTCGGCCTGCTCGATCACGGTCTTCGCTACTTGGAGCGCGCTCCGGATCACGAAATCGGTGAGGTCGGTGTTCTCCAGGGCGACCGCCCGCATCAGCACGGCTTTGTCCTGGGCGCGAATCCGCAGGGACAAGCGCCGGTTGTCCTCCACCATCACTCTCGGCATGGTGCTCTCCGGTACAGTACTGCTTCAAAGCGTACAGAAATT
>JALORT010000100.1 GCA_025458755.1 Methylotetracoccus sp. | reverse complement strand
TCAGCGGTACCAGCGCCTTGGTGTGGTCATTGATGACCCACGGATCGATCGACGGGTTCGCCGCGGAGATCTCCTCGTAACCAAGGCCGTAGTGCCGGGCGACCGCCGAAAGCGTGTCGCCGTAGCGCAATTCGATGATTCCGACGGAGCCGACGACGTTTTCGTCAGACGTCAGCGGAAAGACGTGACCCTCTAAATGGGCCACGGGCCGTTTCCTGCCGGCCGCGGAATCCGCTGCCGGTTCGTCAAAGATGACGGGCGAGGTTTCGTACCGCGGTTTCTGACGCAGCGCGCAGGCCTGCAGCGCCAAGGTCGTCACGGCAACCAGCAGCCAGCTCCAGCGGAGATTCCGGTCCTGGCGGGACATCGTGGATCTCAGGCTCGCGAAGCGGATGTGCAGGGGGCTGTGCTGGTGGTCCATAGCGATTCAGTTGATCGGCGGCTTACAGAACAAGGTCGCACGGCAGTGCGGGTCGCGCAAGCGTCGCATTCTCGGAAGGAATGCACGGTAGTCGTTAGATCCATAATCTTAGCCCGAGTGCCGTAACGCGCAGGCGGGCAAACGCGGCAATCGACGCCTGCCGCATCGTCACAGTCTAACGCGCCTCCACCGCCTGCGGCTTGAAGATTTCGGGCCGGAGGACGTCGTTTCGGTCGAAGGCAATGCGCAGACTGAGCCAGAGGCCGAGGCTGTTCGTCAGCGTCATACTCACCAGAATGCTCAGCATGATGGCGATTTGGTATTTGACCGCGACCCACGGGTCGCTGCCGCCCAGGATCTGACCAGTCATCATGCCCGGCAACCAGACCAGGCCCATCGTGGCCATGCTGGCGATCGCCGGATTGACCGAGGCGAGCATCGCCTGTCGAAAATAAGGCCGGACAGCTTCGGTCCGCGAGGCGCCCAGCAGCAGATAGGTCACGTATTCGGTTTGGTGCTTGCGCAAGGCGGTGTAAAAGCGCTCCAGACCGATCACGTTGCTCTGCAGGCAGTTGCCCAGGATCATCCCGATGAGAGGAATCAAATAGCGTGCGTCGTACAGCGGCTGCGGCCGGATGACCAGCCCGAGTAAATAACCGGACGAGAACAGCACGCCGAGACTGACGGCGGCCAGCGTCGAGGCAAAGAATAAGCGCCATCGGAGACCCGCGCGGGCCAGGATCGTCAGATCGGCGGCGATCAGCATCAATGCGATCCAGGCGGCATTCAGCCACGGATGGTTCAGCGCGAACAGGTATTCTAGATAAAGTCCCAAAATCGCCAGCTGCGCAGTCATTCGCGCGATTGCCCAGGCGAGATCGCGCGCGATCTTCAAGCCGATCGCGCGGAGCAGCAACGCCGGGAGCAGCGTCACCCCATAAAGCACCACCATCGCGGGTAAGCCGATATCGACGGTTTCCATTTCAGGCGATGCGGGTCAGCGTGCCGTGATTCAGGTCGAACACTGTGCCGCACCAGGCGATCCAGTCCGGATCATGGGCCACGGAAAGAACCGTGAACGATGGGTCGGCGAAGAAACCCAACACCGCGAGTTTACTGACCGGGTCGAGGTTCGAGGTGACTTCATCCAGCAGGTAAAGCCGCTTTTGCAGCAAGGTGGCGCGGGCAATCGCGAGGCGTTGCTTCTCTCCGCCGGACACGGTCGCGCAGTCCTGCAACAGCAACGATAAGGGGAGGCCAACATGGGCCAGCGCATTTTCCACGTCGTCTTCGGTGGGCCGGAGCGCGCGATTAGCCTTGAAAGTGAACGGCAGCAGCAAGGCTTCCCGGACCCGGTCGGCGCCCAGCACCGGTTCCTGGCCGATGTAGGCAGTGCGCCGACGAATATCCTGCAACGTCTCCGGGCCGAGCCGCCGGCCTTCGAACAGGATGCTGCCGGAAGCCAGCGGATACAAGCCCAGCAGCGTTTTCAGCACCGTGCTTTTCCCGGCCCCGGACGGACCCCGGATCACGGCTTTCTCGCCCTGATGCAGCTCGAAGCTGAGGTGGTTCAGGATGGTTCGGCCACTCAGCGAGACGGCAACTCGGTCGAAGCGGATCAGCGGGTCCACCAGGCGTTGACCTTCTTCAACGGAGACACGATCGATCTTGCGGCTATGGTACCAAGGCTCCGATGTGGCCCGAGCCTTCCCCGGGGTGAACCCCGTCGGGGGCGGCGGGTCTTCCGCTGGACCGAACAGGTCTTTATCATCGCGGTTGCGGTAAGATTCGCCAAGCGATCACCGGTCGATCCTTTCTCTCCGGCTGAGGCCGGGTCGGAGAGGTCGGCGACGATTCCATCGGTTCTCACGGCCCCTCGGGGGCGCAGAGGCCGGACCGGTCCGTTGGGGCTCCGCGCATCTCACGAACCCCCAAAAGGAGGCTCGGCATGTTCTGGACTTATATTATCATCGCGTTGCTGGCCGGAGCAGTGTTGCCGATGCAGGCGGCGGTGAATGCCCAGTTGCGCTATGTGGTGGGCAGCTCGTTGTTGGCGGCACTGGTCTCGTTCGGCGTCGGGACGGCCGCCCTGCTGCTGTATGCCGCGTTCGCGCGCCTCCCGCTGCCCGACGGGCGTGCAGCGCTGCAGGCGCCGTGGTGGGCCTGGTCGGGCGGCTTGTTGGGTGCGTTCTATGTGTTGACAGCGATCTTGGTCGCGCCGCGGCTCGGCACCGCAGCGCTGATGGGTTTGGCGCTGGCCGGGCAGTTGATCGCCGCGCTGGTGCTGGACCATTATGGGTTGCTGGGTTTGTCGGTCCATCCTTTGTCGCTCTGGCGTGTCGTCGGGACGATCCTGCTGCTGGCCGGCGTCGCGCTGATTACCCGCTTCTGAACGGGCAGGCGCAAGACCGGGACTCGCAAGCTTCCGTACTGCAGCCAGGTGCGCACCGTCATTTCATTTTTCTTGCATTTGCGCGTTAATGTCGTTTCTTGATGCGGTCGAGTGAGCCCTCATCGAGTCCGGAGGTCGACCGCAAGTACAGTGCGACCTGCAAACCTCGGTACATCCCGAACGTCAAAACAACAAGCAAGGAACCATGAGCAGCCCTCTTTTCGATCCGTATCCCCTCGGTCCTTACACGCTGAAGAATCGGCTGGTGATGGCGCCGTTGACCCGGTCACGCAGTCGGCAGCCAGGCAATATTCCGACACGGCTGAACGCTTACTACTATGCCCAGCGGGCGTCCGCCGGGTTGATCATCTCCGAGGCGACGCAGGTCTCACAACAGGGGCAGGGTTATGCCTGGACACCGGGAATTCACACGCCGGAACAAGTCGCGGGGTGGCGTCTTGTGACCGACGCCGTGCATGCCGCAGGCGGCTTGATCTTCATGCAGTTGTGGCATGTCGGGCGCGTGTCCCATCCGGCCTTGCAGCCGGATGGAGGGCTGCCGGTCGCGCCGTCCGCAATCCCGCTCCAGGGTATGGCGTTCATCGCCAACGAACAAGGCGAGCCCGAGCTGGTCCCGTTCGTCACGCCGCGCGCGCTGGAAACCGCGGAGCTGCCGGACATCGTGAGACAGTACCAAGAGGCGGCACGGAACGCGCTGACGGCAGGATTCGACGGCATCGAAGTCCATGCCGCCAACGGCTATCTGCTCGATCAGTTCCTGAATTCATCGACCAATCAGCGTACCGATGACTACGGAGGCCTGGTCGAAAACCGCGCCCGGCTGCTGATGGAGGTCGTTGAAGCGGTGTGCGGCGTGTGGGGCTCGGAACTCGTCGGCGTCCGGCTGTCGCCGGAAGGAACCTTCAACGACATGGGAGATGACGATCCGGAGGCGCTGTTCGGCCATGTCGCGTCACGGCTGAATGACTTCGGCCTGGCATACCTGCATGTGGTGCAGCCAGAGATCGCCGGCAACGCGACGGTCGCGCTGGCCGACCCGAACCGCCGGTCGATCGTCAAGATGATCCGAGGGATCTACCGCGGAACCTTGATGGTTTGCGGCGGCTACGATTACCGGAAGGCCGCTCGTGCGGTGGAGATCGAAGGCATCGATCTGATCGCCTTCGGTCGCCTGTTCCTGGCGAATCCCGACCTTCCGGAACGCCTGCGTCAGGCAGCGCCGCTGAACAAGCCCGATGAAGCGACGTTCTACGGGGGAGGCGGGAAAGGCTACATCGACTATCCGACCCTCCGCCAACAGCGCGGCGAAGCGAAATTGCCAGACTTCGCACGGCTCGAAAGGGAATTGCTCGCTGCCGGCTAATGCGGATCACGCCGACAGATTCGTCCGAAACCCCGCTGCCGTACGGAGCATTCCTCTGCTGATCATGAACCAGAAAACCAAAATGCAAATCATGGCCTTGTTCTGCGATTTCGAGAACATCGCGCTTGGGGTCCGCGAGGTGAAATACGCCGCGTTCGATATCCAGAAGGTGCTCGAACGCTTACTGCTGAAGGGGAACATCGTCGTCAAGAAGGCCTACTGCGACTGGGAACGCTACAAGGAATTCAAGGCGGCGATGCATGAAGCGGCATTCGAGATGATCGAGATTCCACACATCCGGCAGTCCGGCAAGAATTCCGCCGACATCCGGATGGTGGTCGATGCGTTGGATCTTTGCTACACCAAGTCCCATGTCGACACCTTCGTCATCATCAGCGGCGACTCGGATTTTTCCGCGCTGGTCAGCAAGCTTCGCGAGAACAACAAAGTGGTGATCGGCGTCGGGGTCAAGAAGTCAACTTCGGACCTGTTGATCGCCAATTGCGACGAGTTCATCTTCTACGACGACCTGGTCCGCGATACGGAAAAACAGCGCAAGGCGAAGCCGAAACCGGAAGCGGAAAAGGAGAAAAAGGCGGCGCCGAAAAAGGCGACAGAAGAGAAGAAAACCGAAGACGAGAAGAAACAGGAAGCGCTGGACATCGTGCTGGCGACGATCGAAGACCTGTTCGAAGAACGCGGCGAGGAAGAGAAGCTTTGGGGTTCGATGGTGAAGCAGACCCTGAAACGCCGCAAGCCGGGCTTCAACGAGTCGTATCACGGCTTTCGGACGTTCGGCAAACTGCTGGAGGAAGCCCAGGCGCGGAAGCTGTTGCAGCTGGAGTTCGATGAGAAGTCCGGCGGCTACATCATCAAAGCGTTAGTGCGCGAGGATTGAAAGTTCTCGGCTTTTCACGGGATGAGGATCAGGTTCGGATCGACAGGTGTTTAGCGATGGTGCGGCAGCGGCCGAGCTGAACAGTCGTGCCAACACCCCGACGCCGACCTCTCTCATTCATTCCGGCGCCGCGAGGCGTCCGGAACATTCCCTTCATTCAGGCGGGCGGATGGGCCTCGAACAGCGCGTTGCACTCCGCTTCCAGCACACCGCCTAGGATCAGCGTTCGCGAAAACGGTGCCCGTCGGGTGATCTCGTCGGAGCGGATGTCGATCTGGTGCCAGCCGAGCTGCTGCAACGACGGGATCGGCGTGCCGTACACCACCGCGCGGATACCGGCCCAGACAATCGCCGACTGACACATCGGGCATGGCTCCGCGGTCGTGTAGAGTACCAGCGAAGCCCATTCGATGCCGGCGCTTGAAGCCGCCAGGCGGTTGATCACATCGATCTCGCCGTGGAACGTGGGGTTCAGCGAAGACCTGTTGTGTCCTTCGGCCAGTACATCGCCGTCGGTGATGCGGACGAGAACCGCGCCGAAAGGGTAGCGGGGGACCCGCCTGGCTTGGGCGATCGCGCGGCGCATGTAAGTCTCGTGGTTCAGAGCGGCGAATGGGTCGGCCATTCCCATAGCGGAGACTGCCCCGTTCATGACCGCGATTGCGTGATCTGCATGCCGACGAGTCGCGCAACCAGGATCGCCGTGTACATCTGTCCTATGATGGCCTCGGTATTTGCCAAGACCGCCGCCATATGCGTCGCCGGCACGATATCGCCGTAACCGACGGTCGCCAGCGTGACGAAGCTGTAATAGACGTAGGCCGCAGATTTCGGCGTGCCCTGGCACAGTGGCGACACGCAGTGGTAAGACCCGGTCACGAGTGTCTCCAACAGGAAATGGGCGCTGGCGAAGGCCATGCCGATCAGCAGGTAGACGCTGACCGCTCCGAACAACAGGCCGACGCTCACGCGCTGGCGGCCGGAAAAGATATCGTGGGTGAGCGTCAAGGTCGCGTGACTTAGGAACAAGGTGGTGGCGATGAGTTGCGCCAGTTCAAGCCAGAGTAACGGTTCCTCGCGCACGAAATTGATGATGCCGCCGACGACCAAGATGGCGCCGACCGTCAACGTAAGAAAAATCTGGTAACGGTGCTGATACGTGGCCAGAGTGCCGTTGATCAGAACGGCGACCAATGTCACTTGTTCGATCAGCCGGCCCGCCGGCCAAGCGTTGATCAGCGGGTAGGCGATGGTCAACGCGATGAGGGCAATCAGTAGGTCCCGATAATGGGCCTCCTTATGCCAAATTTTCGGCCATTGCATACAGTAATGTCAGCGTTGGTGGCGGATGTCTGCGTCGGGGGCGGCTTACTTTTCAAGCAGTCTGGGCATCAGTTCGACCAGATTGCAGGGCCGGGTGCGGGCATCCAGCTGGTCCTTGATGAGCCGGTCCCAGGCCGTCCGGCAGGCGCCTGAAGATCCCGGCAGGCAAAACAGATAAGTCCCGTTGGCGACGCCGGCCAGCGCACGTGACTGTATGGTCGACGTCTTGATCTCGTCGAAGGAAATAGCTCGGAACAACTCGCCAAAGCCGTCCAGCGTCTTGTCGAACAATACGGAAACCGCTTCCGGAGTTCCGTCGCGGCCAGTGACACCGGTACCGCCTGTGGTGATCACCCCATGCACAGCGGGATCGGCGATCCACGCCGAAATGACGGCGCGGATGCGGTAGATGTCGTCCGCCACGATTTTCTTGTCCGCCAGATGATGGCCGGCTGCCGTCAGCCGCTCGGCGAGGGTTCTTCCCGACGTATCGTTCTCTTCCGTGCGGGTGTCCGAAACGGTGAGCACCGCGATGTTCAGCGGGATGAAGGTGCGTTCCTGGGTCATTGTCGGTCTCTGTCAACGGGCGGCGGGCGGTCTGCTGTCGGTTCGGCAGCGACAAAGGAATGATCGG
Organism: Methylotetracoccus sp.; assembly: GCA_025458755.1. GTDB lineage: Bacteria > Pseudomonadota > Gammaproteobacteria > Methylococcales > Methylococcaceae > Methylotetracoccus. The sequence continues at coordinate 305 of JALORT010000100.1, read as the reverse complement.
TTTTCGCGGTGATCCGGGTAAAAATCAGGTCGCGGACGGCGTGCCCCAACCGCTGCCCGCGGCGTTCGAACTTGGTCAGCGGACGGTAATCGGGGCGCGGGCTGAATCCCGTGGCCGAACAGTTTTTGAGTAGGGGGCTGCTGTCAAGGATCGCAAGCATCTGTTCGGCGTAATCTTCCCAGTCCGTCGCGGCATGGAAGATCCCTCCCGGCTTGAGTTTATGCGCCGCCAGGCTGACGAATTCGGGGTTGATCAGCCGGCGCTTGTGATGCCGCTTCTTGGGCCAGGGGTCCGGGAAGAAGACC
>JALORT010000099.1 GCA_025458755.1 Methylotetracoccus sp. | reverse complement strand
GGCAGGTTCGCGCTCAACGGTCGACAGGTATGGTCTGCCGTACTTAAATACCCGGACGGCAAGTCTGAGATTGAGAAGATATTCGGTCTGGATTATAGCCCCGGCACCAACAATATCAAGTATCTCAAAGAGCATCCGGCGCCTGAGGACTGCGAGTACTATCTGTGCGGTCCTCCGATGATGAACACGGCGGTGATCAAGATGCTGGAAGATATCGGCGTCGACCGTGAGAGCATCATGCTGGATGACTTTGGCGGATGATCCGGCAAACGCGGCAAGTTCAGAAACGAACGGGGATCACGTCCCCGTTCTTTCTTTCGGGATTGAACTGCCCGTGGAACCCGGGGATCGCCGGCGTGCTCAAATCCAAATCGTAGTGGGAATGATGCCATGACCATTTTTCTGATTACTTTTGCCGTGATGGCGACCGTGTTCCTGTTGATGGCGGTGGGCGTGATCTTCGGGCGCGAGGCGATCAAAGGGTCTTGCGGCGGCGCGAACGGGGCCAATTGCATTTGCACCAAGAAGTGTGAAAAGCGGCTGAAAGCCGAGGCCCTCCAAGGTGATGTGCCGCAGAGTTCATAATCGGCCGCACCAGAATCCGTCGCGCCGACGACGGGAGTGTTGCCGTCAAAAGGGCCGACGTCGGCGTGGTGCGGGACAGCGTTCGGGAACATTCCGACACGGGCCCTACGCTTTATTGGTATGACCTGGAAACGTTCGGTCTCGATCCGGTTCGAGACCGCATTGCCCAATTCGCAGGGGTGCGGACTGACCTCGATCTGAACATTGTGGGTCCGCCCCAGATTCTCTATTGCAAGCCCCCGCTCGACTATCTGCCCGATCCCGCGTCTTGTCTGGTGACAGGCATCACCCCTCGACTCGCGCACCACAAGGGACGGGTGGAGGCGAAGTTCATTGCCGCGATCCGGTCTGAGTTTCTGCGCCCGGAGACCTGTGTCGTCGGGTACAACAACCTTCGGTTCGACGACGAGGTGGTGCGGCACACGCTGTACCGCAATCTGTTCGACCCATACGAGCGGGAGTGGCGAAACGGCAATTCGCGCTGGGATATCATCGATATGGTGCGTCTGGTCGCCGCTCTTCGCCCCGAGGGACTGGACTGGCCGATGACAGAGGACGGACGCCCGAGCTTTCGCCTGGAAGCGCTGACCGCGGCTAACGGAATTCTGCACTCTGGGGCCCACGATGCACTCGCGGACGTTCTGGCAACGATCGGACTGGCGCGGTTGATCAAGACATCTCAGCCGCGGCTGTACGACTTCGTGTTTTGTCACCGCGGTAAGCAGCGCGCCGCCGAGCTATTGAATCTCGGCTCTTTCGCTCCCGTGGTTCATGTATCGGGCCGCTACTCTTCGGAACGCCATAACCTTGCGATCGTGGTCCCACTGTCACGGCATCCAGCGAACAACAACGGGGTGGTAGTTTACGATCTGAGTGTCGATCCGACTCCGCTCATCGAACTCGACGTGGATGCGGTGCGACGTCGGGTGTTCACATCAGCAACCGGCAAGGAACCGAACCCGCTGCGGATCCCGCTGAAGACTGTGCATTTGAACAAGTGTCCTGTGTTGGCGCCAGTCAAGGCGATCCGGCCGGTCGATGAAGTTCGTTTGGCGCTGGATCACGAGGCCATTGCCGCACATCTGGCACGGCTTCGTGCTGCGCCAGGAATCGCGCAAAAGGTGGTGGCTGTTTTCGAGCCGGCAGAACTGCCTGCAGAAACCGATCCGGATGTGCTGCTTTATCGCGGCGGCTTCCTGGATGACGCGGACCGTGCTCAACTCAACCGGATGCATCAGCGGTCGGCTCGGGATGTTGCCGTCGCGACGACGAGTTTCCATGATCCGCGCCTGCCGGAAATGGTCTTTCGCTATCGCGCGCGCAATTACCCGGAGCTGCTGACACCGGACGAACGGGAACGCTGGGAGGCGTTTCGACTCGCCGGGCTCGAGGGCAGCGACAGGCATGGGATGCGGACCCTGGGTGCCTACCAGGCCGCGATCGCAGACCTTGAAGCGTCAGTCACTGAGGATGCCGGGCAACGAGCGATACTTGCCGAACTGCGGGATTACGGCCGCATGCTGGTCCGCAAAAATCCCTCAGTTTTGCCTTATACTTAGCGCGTTTTTTTTGAGTCCCTCGGGAGGAATTATGAAGTACTTTGTTACGTTAACCGCGACCGCGTTCATGGCCGCTTCCGGCGTCTCCAACGCCCACGGTCCCAGCCGGCAAAAGGTCGAGGAGAGCGTCGAAATCAACGCTCCCGCGGACACCGTCTGGGGCGTGATCAAGGATTTCGGCAGTTTCAGTGCATGGTGTCCGAAGGCGGTCAGCGAGACCAGCCAGGGTGGCAATGAGAAGGGCGCAACCCGTGAATTGAAGCTGGCGAGCGGGCGCTCGATCAAGGAGGAGCTGAAATCCCATGACCCCGACAAGATGAGCTATTCCTACAAGATCATTGAGGTTGATCCGGCCGATCTTCCGGTGGCCAATTATTCCTCGACGATCGCAGTCAAGGCCGGCGCCTCGGGCGGGTCCACGGTGGAGTGGAGCGGTGCGTTTTATCGTAGCTTCATGACGAACAACCCGCCGCCGGAGCAGAATGACGAAGCCGCCATCAATGGCGTGACCGCGATCTACAAGGAATGTCTCGCCAATTTGAAAAGCGTTGCGGAAGCCAAGAAGTAGCTGATGCCGTTGCCCCGCGTCCTGACCATTGGGGTGCTGCTGCTGTGGGTCGGCGCCACCGTCGGCTGGTGCCCGCTCGCTTACGCGGAGCCTTTCGCGTTCATTACCAACCAGAAGGCCAACACGGTGTCTGTAGTGGATACCGCCACCCGGCGGGTGGTCAAGACGATCGCCGTCGGTAAGGAGCCTGCCGGCGTTGGCGTCAGCCGGGACGGCTCACGGGTCTGCATCACTAATCCGGGCGGGAAGTCGATGACCCTGATCGACGGGAAGCGCCTCGAAGTCGTCGGGGATCTGCCACTGGGGGACGGACCGCTAGGCATCGCGGTCGATCCTGACGGGAGTCGTGCCTATGTCGCCGACTGGTACCAGCATCAGGTCTCGGTCGTCGAGTTGCGCGAACTCAAGTCGGTGAAGCAGATTGCGGTGGGGCGTTCGCCGGGCGGCGTTGCCGTCAGTGCCGACGGTCGTCGCGTGTACGTTGCGAACCGGGACGATGACAGTGTATCTGCCATCGATGCGGGATCGCTGGAAGTGACCCGCACCGTCAGGGTGGGGAGACATCCGTTCGGGGTGACGCTGAATTCCGGCGGCGATCGCCTTTTCGTTGCCAATGTGGAAAGTAACGACGTCAGCATCGTGGACACAGCGCAGATGGCGGTGCTGAAAACGGTTGCGGTCGGGGACCGGCCTTATGCCGCGGCGTTGGGAGCGAACGAATCCAAAGCGTTCGTGACCAATCAATATGACAATACGATCTCTGTCATCGACACGGCTGCGGGCGCAGTGGTGGGCAACGTCGCTGTCGGCGACTATCCGGAAGGAATTGCCGCCTCGCCGGGCGGAAAGTGGGTATACGTGGCGAACTGGTTCAGCAACACCGTTTCGGTGGTCAATGCCGAAACGCTTGAACTCGAAACCTCCATTCCTACCGGTGACGGGAGCCGGGCTTTTGGCGCATTCGTGGCTGGCGGCCATGCAAGCGAGCCCAAGACAGGCGGTTGGTAATCAAGCAAAGTCTGCGGGCTGAATGCTTCAGACCAGAGACTTCCTGGATTCGATATCAGCGACCAATTTCGGCAGATCGGGCCGTTGCCCATCGACGTGCAGGGTGTGCCGTCTTTCCTGATCGGACAACGGTTCCAGACAGCTCCGTTGTTCGTTCAAGACGGCGCGGGTGGCTTCGGACGGGTCTGTATCGAGCAGACGGCGGTGCTGGATCCTCTCTTCGAGAACATGCAGCGGTGCGTGGATGTCGACAATGAAAAAATCGGCGTCGTTTTCTGCAGCCAATGCCCGTTGTTGCTGACGCTGCCAGCGGAACAGAAACGTGGCATCGACGATCACGGACAGGCCCGCCTTGATCAGCAACGAAGCCAGGTCACGCAGATGCCCGTAAGTCTTTCGCGTCGCCTCGGCACTGTAGCGGTATTCGGCCGCGTCCGTAGCCATGATTCGTTTGCGTTCGATGTCAGAGCGCAGCCAGATAGCCGGAAGGGACGCGGACAACGCGGCCGCGATATGGGATTTGCCGGCGCCGGACAGACCACGGGTCACGATCAGCCGGGCCCGCCTGGTTTGGATCAAATCAGTTCCAAAGTCCAGGTACCGCTGATAGCTTCGCGTGAGCTCCGTGGCGCGATCGGGATTCGGGCTGTGCTGTAGGGTCAAGCGAGTGACCTTGGCTCGCACCATGGCGCGGTAGAGACGGTAGAAGTTCCATAGCTGCAAACCTGCATAGTCGCCGCAGATGGCTTCGTAGCGGTTGAGAAATCGGTAGGCGAGGGATCTTGCGCTTTTCACCTCGAGGTCCATGCCGAGGAAGGCGATCTCGCTGACCATATCGATCCAGCGCAAATCTTCATTAAACTCGATACAGTCAAACGCGGTAGGCACGTCGTCGATCACCACGAGATTGCCGAGATGCAGGTCACCGTGGCATTCCCGCACGAAGCCGGTTCGCCGACGCTCTTCGAGCAGGTCCCGGAGGACATTCCACTGCTGCTCGCTCCACTCCCGCAACCGCTGAAGTTGAAACCGCTCTTGTTGGTCCGTCGCGGCGGATAGGAGGTGGTTAAAGTTTTCTTCCGCGAAGGCGCGTATCGTTGTCGGGGTTCCCCGTGCGGTGGTTGGGTCACTGCGCCTGGTTGCATTGTGAAATGCGGCGACTTGGTCCGCGATCCGTTCGACATGGGTAACCTGGAGATCGCCGTTGGCGAGAAGTGACTCGAACAGTTGTTCCTGGCGGAACTGGCGCATCTTCACCGCATATTCAATCGGGGCACCGAGTCCGTCAATCCGCGCTTCATCGTCGGGGCCGACCACCGGAACGACACCCAAATAGAGATCGGAGGCAAACCGGCGGTTCAGCCTCACTTCCTCGTCGCAGAAGAACCGACGCCGGTCCAATGTTGAGAAGTCGACAAAGCCAAAATTAACCGGCTTCTTGAGCTTGTAGGCGTAGGGACCAGTGAGGACAATCCACGAAATGTGCGTCTCCAGGAGCCGCAGCTGCGCGGTCGCGTGGGGGTAAGCGGCTGGTCGGAGAAGGCTCGAGACGAGCCGGTTTCCCCGTTCATTACCCATGGTCGATGAGGCTGATCCGGTCTTGCGTCACGGTGAGGCTTTTCCTGCCGGCGATCATCGCGAACAGGTCATCCCCGACCAAAGCCTTGCGCCATCCCTGCAACAGCGGCGAGTCCATGGGGGATTCGATGAACGCTCGAAGATCCCGGCGTGAAGCCAAGATCGCGGGGTTGATGGAGTGCTCGGCGGCGCGGAGGCGGACCACAGCCGTGAAGATGTCCAACAGGGCTTCCTGACCCGGGGTGTCGGGAGTGGCTCTCGTGCGGGGCGGCAAGGCCTCCGCGTAAGACGGCACTGGTGCCTCGTGGAGTATTTGCAGCAGGGCTTTGCCATAACGCTGCGCGACCCTGTCGTCGAGTCCGCGGACTCGTTTCAGATCCGCCATGCTCTTCGGCCGCTGTTTCGCCAGTTCGAGCAAGAGCTCGTCCTTGATTAACCAATTGCGCGGACAGTCTTGTCGGCGCGCGAGATGTTCGCGCCAGGCCGCCAGGACCTTCAGAACGCTGGCTTGGGCCGCGTCCAATGACGCCACGCCACTGATACGGAGCCACGCCGCTTCGGGAGGCGGATCATAAAGCTCAGGGTCCTCGAGATGCCGGATTTCCTCTACCACCCAGTCGAGTCGGCCGAGTTCCGTTATTTGATCCCGCAGCGTCTGGTAGACGAGACCCAAATAGATCACGTCGTCTGCCGCGTACTGCAGCTGCGCCCCCCCCAGAGGTCGAGCCGACCAATCCGTTCGTGTGTGCATCTTCTCGATGCGCACATGCAAGAGCTCGGCGACCAATGAGGCATAACCGATTTGTTCGGGGAATCCAACGAAGGGCGCGGCGACCTGGGTGTCGAAGATCGGGCGCGGTAGGCGCTTGCGCAGTCGATAAAGGATCTCGAGATCCTGTCGCGCCGCGTGGAAGACCTTCACCATGCGTTCGTCGTCGAGCAGTGCGTCGAGCGGAGTGAGCTCTTCGATGGCCAGCGTGTCGATGCAGGCTACCCCTCGGCATGAGGCCAACTGCAGCAAACAAAACTTCGGATAGTAGGTTCGGTCTCTTACAAATTCGGTATCGACAGCGATCCAGTCGCAGTCGGCGAACTCATCGGCGACTTCCTGGAGCGCGGTCACGGAGTCGATATACGAGTAAGGGGCGGTCGACATCATCGCAAGTTGACAACGAGGTTCGGAGAATGGTTATGGCGCGGCGGTTCGGGCATCCAACGTTCGGCTTTCGCACCTCGTCAAGACCTTAGCACGGGACGCGCTCAGAAGAAACGCAAGCAGCCGCCGTTTCTGTCTGGTTGCGCTGCAGGTTGTTCCCTGATCGGACGACCGAAGCCAGCGGGAGAGAGAGAGTTGACCGCGGGATCAGCCTTAGGCATAATTTCGAATCTCGGTGCGCCTGTAGCTCAGTTGGATAGAGTACCTGGCTACGAACTAGGTGGTCGGGAGTTCGAATCTCTCCAGGCGCGCCACACCGAGATGCTGGTGGGTGTGTCCAACTACACACATGCATCTGTTCCCCTGTAGCTCAGTCGGTAGAGCAGCTGGCTGTTAACCAGCGGGTCGGCGGTTCGAGCCCGTCCGGGGGAGCCATTCCTTTTCGGTATAAGCTCGTGTGATGCGAGCCCTACCTTTTTACTTTGGCTGTCGACGCCGTCGCCGTTTCCGGCAGATTAAGATAGATAGCAAGTACCTGTATGTTGACGGTAACCTACTTCGCAACTAAAATGCGCAGTTTTACCCCGCGAGTGAGGTGTCTCGAGGGGATGGTTTTATGTTGCAACGCGAACGATCGGGAGTTGGGGTAATGACGACGATCAACCAATTGGTTCGGAAGCCAAGGGTTAGCAAGAAAGAGAAGAGTAACGTGCCGGCTTTGGATGGTTGTCCTCAACGTCGCGGCGTTTGCACGCGCGTTTACACGACGACGCCGAAGAAGCCCAATTCTGCATTGCGGAAGGTCGCGCGTGTGCGGCTCACGAACGGCGCTGAAGTTTCTACCTACATCGGTGGCGAAGGGCACAATCTTCAGGAGCACTCGGTCATCCTAATTCGCGGCGGTCGT
>JALORT010000098.1 GCA_025458755.1 Methylotetracoccus sp. | reverse complement strand
AAACACCCGCCCACAATACCCAGCGCCCTTGTTAAAGATCAGGTCAGCGAAAGTCCCTAGGCCTGACATCAAGACCGCCGAACCAACTCTCCAGATCAACCAACTTGCCCACTACGAGATGTAAAACCTGTTGTTCGCACTGGATGATGCCGCTGACCATTAACACGTTACATCGCAACAACACCCGTCGTTGCACTTCAGCAGTCTTTGGCCAGACGATCAAATTGACGACCCCCGTTTCATCCTCGATGGTCACGAACGTGACTCCGGATGCCGTCAATGGGCGCTGGCGGCACAACACCAACCCCGCGACTCGCACCATAGCGCCATGCGGCAGCGACCAAAGAGCTTTTGCTGTTTGGACCCCCCCTTCTTTCAGCTTTGGACGCAAGAGCGCCAGCGGGTGACGGCGCAAGGTGGTACCGGTTGCAGCGTAGTCGGCAATGATATCTGCGGCCTCCCCAGGCGGACGCAGCATCGGCAGCGCCTCTTCGAAGACTGGTTCGGCATACAGCGGCGTTGGAGACTCCACACCCGCAGCGTCCCAGTAAGCTCGGCGGCGATGGCCGGACAATCCCCGCAATGCATCGGCAGCGGCGAGACTTTCCAGGTCCCGACGATCGAGTCGACATCGCACGGCGAAGTCCTGCATGCCGCTGAATGGAGAGACACGCTGAGCGGTGGCCACCCTGACTGCCCCCGCCCTCGATAATCCGCTCACCATCCGAAGACCGAGTCGCAGCGCGGGATCAGGCCCGTCGTCCAGTTCCAGCGAACAATCATACGCGCTAGAACGGACATCGATCGGACGTACCTCCACGCCGTGATACCGGGCATCCTGAATCAATTGCGCCGGGGCATAGAAGCCCATCGGTTGACTGTTCAACAATGCGCAGGTGAAAGCGGCCGGGTGGTAATGCTTCAACCACGCAGAAACATAGGCTAGCAAAGCGAAGCTCGCCGAGTGAGATTCGGGGAAACCGTATTCGCCGAAACCCCTTATCTGCTTGTAGATCTGTTGTGCGAAACGCTCCTCGTACCCGCGAGAACGCATGCCCTCTAGCAGCTTCTGCTCGAATTGATCCAAATCACCCCGGCGACGCCACGCGGCCATTGCACGACGCAGTTGATCCGCTTCACCCGCTGTGAAACCAGCCGCAACCATGGCCAACTGCATCACCTGTTCCTGGAAGATGGGTACACCCAGTGTGCGCTCCAGCACGCGCTTTACCTCCGCACTCGGATAAGAGACTGCCTCTTTCCCGCTGCGGCGGGCAAGATACGGGTGAACCATTTCACCCTGGATTGGGCCCGGCCGAACGATCGCGATCTCGATGACCAGATCGTAGTAGTTGTTGGGCTTCAACCGCGGCAGCATCGTCATCTGGGCACGGGATTCCACCTGGAAGACGCCAATGCTGTCGGCCTGCTGCAGCATCGCGTAGACCGCCGGATCTTCCGGCGGCACGTCGGCCAGGGTCAACGTTCGGCCTGTCGAGCGGCCGACATACTGCAGTGCCTTGCGAATGGCCGTCAGCATGCCGAGGGACAGCACATCGACCTTGAGCAGTCCCAGTGCCTCCAGATCATCCTTGTCCCACTGGATCACGGTTCGTTCCGGCATGGCGGCATTTTCCAACGGCACGAGCTGAGACAACTCGTCCGCAGCGATCACGAAGCCGCCCACGTGCTGCGAGAGATGACGGGGGAATCCGATCAGCATGCGGGCCAGGCGCAACAACTGCTGGGCCGTTCCGCTGTCCGTCGAAAGACCGGCTTCCGCGATACGGGCCGGCAGCGTATCCGCCCGATCCCAGTGATCCAGAACATGGGCCAAAACATCCACCTGCACCGTATTCAACCCGAGTGCTTTGGCGACATCGCGCACTGCACTCTTGGTGCGATACGTGATTAGGCTGGCGGCTAATGCCGCTCGATGCCGGCCATATTTTTGGTAAATGTACTGGATGACCTCTTCACGCCGCTCGTGCTCGAAGTCGACATCGATGTCCGGAGGCTCGTTCCGTTCCTTGGAAATGAAGCGCTCGAATAGCAGGTCCAGTCGGGCCGGGTCGACCTCGGTGATCCCAAGGCAATAGCAGACCGCCGAATTGGCCGCCGACCCCCGCCCCTGACACAAGATGCCGCGCGCCCTGGCGAACTTGACTACGTCATAGGCGGTGAGGAAGAAGGGTTCGTAACCCATCTCCCCAATCAATGACAACTCATGTTCGACCTGCGCGCGAACCTTGCCCGGCGCGCCCTCGGGCCAGCGTCGATGCATCCCCTGCTCGGTCAGATGACGCAGCCAGAAGGTCGGGGTATGGTTTGCCGGCACCAGTTCTGCCGGATATTCATAGCGCAACTCGTCCAGCGAGAAAGTGCAGCGTGCGGCAATCGTCGCGGTTTCCATCAACAGTGGCCGCGGATAGATCCTTGCCAGCCGGGCGAGAGAGCGGAGATGCCGTTCGCCATTCGGGAACAGCGTATAGCCGAGCTCGGACAGCGGTTTGTTCAAACGGATTGCGGTCACCATGTCCTGCAAGGCTTGACGTTCCCGATGATGCATATGCACATCGTTGCACGCGACCAACGGCATGTTTAGCCTACCCCCCAATGCTTGCAGCGCGACGAGACGCTGGGGGTCGCGACCGGTCAAAAAAAGCTCGGTACCCAGCCAGATCCGCCGTGGAAACAACTGGGCCAACCAGGCCCCTTCTTCGTCTTTCGGAGTAGAGCCGGGCAGCCAAATCGCCAGACAATGGTGCATATTCCGGCTGGCCAGATCTTGCCGACTCAAACGGTAAGTCCCTTTGGGCGCACTACGCCGGCCGAGCGTGATCAGCGCGGACAATTGGCCATAACCGACCCGGTCGGTCGCCAGCACTACGACGCACAGACCGTCCTGGAGGCGGAGCTCGCTGCCGACGATAAGCTTCAAACCCAGCCGTCTCGCTTCCAGATGCGCCTTCACGATGCCGGAAAGAGAACATTCATCGGTGAGCGCCATTCCCGCATATTTCAGTCTGTGCGCCTCGGCCACCAGCTCCTCCGGATGAGAGGCACCGCGCAAGAAACTGAAATTACTCAGCGCATGCAGTTCGAAATAGTCACCCGAATAAGCCATGGAGATACCACTGTGCGGGAGACTCCGAATTGCGATAAATCCAAAGCTTGGCACCCCGCCGATCGACAGCTCGATGGTAATCGCGTCGAATGGCCGCTCCATCCCACCAGCCGCTTTCGATGCGCTCCGCCTCCGGGAAAATGGCGCTGAGTTCGCCGGGTGACAATGCACGAGGTGCGGGCAAGAGCCAAACAGGGCGGAGGACTGTCCACACCGGCACGGAAGCTTGAGGCTGCATGGTCCACTGCCGCGCGTACTCGGGTCGGTGATCCGGTCGGGCAGACAAATAACGCAGTGCACCGGTACCCAGTCGAGTTTGGAGGTGATCCAGCAACTGCTGCCATTCCACCGGATCTGCGGATCGTTCGACAAATAGGTCGGCAGCCACGGGAGTCCATGGCATGATGGCCGAGCTGAACAGTCGCACCGCACATACCGGACCCGGCAGACGGAGGCAATCCAGCCGCTCTTGCAGCAACCGCATCAGGTGCACATGATCACGGGTGGGCCGGCGCGCACCCTGCCGCAACCGCGTCGGCGCGCCTTCACGATGCACGAGAATCAGGTCAAACTCGGCCACAGCGGCATCCCGCTCGATAAGAAAACTCGCCAAACGCGCAATCAGCATCTCGACAGCCGGTACAAGGCGGGCCAGCCGATCCGTTTCTTCGGGCAACTCTATAACGGCGTCGAACCGTGGCGGCGCGTGAAAACGACGCAGCGGCGTCGCACGATAACCTGCGGCCTGGTCCAGCAGGATCAGCAAGCGGGTTCCATAGCGCCGAGCCAGACCATCGCGCGGCAAGCGCCAAAGATCGCGCAAGCACGAAACTCCGGTCTTCCGTAGGCGGTCATGAATATCTCTATCGATGTCCAACAGCTCCGTGGAGAGCGTGCCGAGCACCGAACGAAGCTGTTCATGGATCAAAATCCGACACTCGCGCCCGCTCCGAGCGAGCAACCAACTCGCGAGCGGTGCCGGAGCCGCGGCACAACAGATCCGGTGACCCTTCGTACACAGCGTTTCCCTGAGCTTTGCCGTCAAGTTCTCCAGACTGCCAAACAAAGCCAGGCTGCCCCGCACCTCCAGCAGCAGCGCTTCGGGGAAATCCAGGCTCACCCAAGAGGTGAAGGCCAGCCCCAGTTCAGCAAGTTTATTCAGCGCCTGCTGTTCCTTTTTCAGATCACGGATTTCGACAGCGAGCGTTGGACACAGCGCATAGGCCGACGTCAAGGTCATTCCGGGTATCACGCCTTGTTTCATCGCCGACGCGGAAACGGCATGGAGCAATGACCGCCCCTGTTGGTCTCCGGTCACAACAGCGGCCGGACGACGCTCATCCGTCAAGCCGAACACCTCCAGCGCAAGCCGAGGCAGATAGACGCCAAGCCAGAGCGGAGCCCAGTGAGAGGCGTCCTCGCAATCGGACTGCTTTTGGTGGAATTCTTCGGACAGGCTCGGAACCTGTCGCTGCGCACTTATCCTCGGAAGCATGGGGTTTCCGGTTCAGTTCAACACCACCCGTGCTACTGCCCCACCGAAACCGCCGCGTGCTTTCAGAACGCGAATCTCCAGCCCTTCGACCGACGGCGATAAAGCCAGCCGCAGTGGCGCCGGGGTGCTGTCGATCGCTTCGCGATGGAACAACATCCCTATCGTCCCCCCCTCTTCTGCAGCCAGTTGCAGCCGACGCAGCAGCGTGCCCCTGATCTGCCGCGGCCATCCCAGAACCAGGCGCGCGGCCGGATGGCGCAACAGCTTCTCCATCACCCACCAGAAATCGGCCTCCGAATCAGCGGTATCGACGACCAGCATGCGTTGCACATCGAGCCCTCTTTGGCAGAGCGCCGGAGGATAAGGTTCGAACGGCGGAGTGACCCAAACCAGCCAAAATCCTTCATCGTTCAATGCGCGCATCGCCGGCAGCAGCAAACTCAACTCGCCGATGCCCCATTCGGCTACCCTGATTTCCGTCAGCGCATGCGCCGGCCACCCACCACCCGGCAGCACCCGATCGAGCTCCGGAAAACCGGTCGCAAGAATCGGGATATCGGCGACCGTCTTCTTGCCGCGCCAAATTCGTCCATCGGATTTCAGCAACTGCTCCAATTCGGCGTTCATACGGGCATCACCCAATGCGCGTCCGGATGACGCCGACCACGACACCTTCGATAGCGAGATCCTGCTTGGCCAAGTCGACGACAATTATCGGAAAATCCGGATTCGCCGGCTCCAGATAGGCCATGGCCTCCTCTACACGCAGCGTCTTCACCGTGACTTCATCCTGCATGCGGGCAACCACGATCTGACCGTTGCGCGCCTCGGTCGTCTGTCGGACCACTAGGAGATCACCGTCCAGGATACCGGCATCGCGCATGCTCATTCCCTGTACCCGCAGCAGGTAATCGGCTTTGTTCTGGAACAACTCGGGACCCAAGCGGCAGTACTTTTCGATATGGGCTTCGGTCATCACCGGGCGGCCCGCGGCGACCTTGCCGATCAGCGGCAAAGCATCGCGCTCCGCCACCTTGTTCAAGAGCCGGATGCCGCGGGAAGCGGAGGGAATCAATTCGATGGCCCCCTTGCGCGCCAGTGCCTGCAGTTGCTCGCGAACACCGTGCGGAGATTTCAACCCCATGGCCCGCGTGATTTCGGCCAAGGTGGGCGGGAACCCTTCCTGTTCCAGGAACTGGCGGATGAATTCGAGGATTTCCTGTTGGCGAGACGTCAGAGGCTTCATAGACTGATCATAAATACAGTGTATTTATGATCAGTCTATCGGTCAGTTCACCTAAATACAAGACGCAGGTGGTATCTCATAGAAAAGACGCAGCAATCGGAGCGCCCCCTGGCGCGCCGTGAGAGCCGGCATTCGACATGGCAGCTCCAAATTGACATTGGGTGACGGAACAGCCGGTTGCTGAGCAACCGACCGGAGAGTTTTGTTTTTCCCGTTCCCGCTGGAGCGATTAGCAGAGTGAGGCGGTGCTAGCTTCCGGCTGCTTGCTCACAATCCCCGTAATGATCCGCTCTTCGATGCGACTCACCACGAACGTCACTCTTCGGCAAACCACTCGGCGAGCCCCAATGAAGCTTCCGGCTGCAGACGCAAGGACATCGAGTCTTCCGGACCATAGATGTTCGGGGCCGCGTAGACACCGTTGTCGAGCAGATATTGTTCCAAGGTATTGCCGACCGGATCGATGATCCAATACTCGGGCACGCCCGCGGCTTGATAAACGAGACGCTTGGTCAGCCTGTCTTTTTTAGCGGTCTGCGGCGAGAGAATCTCTACGACCAAGTCGGGGGCTCCGTCGACGTAGCGTCCATTCGCCAACTTCGACGAATCACAAACCACGATCAGGTCAGGCTGCACGACGGTGTTGCGGTTCAGAACCACATCGACCGGGGCTGCAAAAATCCGGCATTCGGACGGCAGTCCGCCCTCCGTCCCCTTTTCCTGCAGAGTCTTCGCCAAACCCACATGAATGCGACCGGACAAGGATTGATGACGAAGTAACGGCGCCGGCGACATGTCATAGCTCTGGCCGTCGATCAGCTCCCAGCGCGTGTCATCATCCGCAATGAAATAATCGTCTGCCGTCAGCGGTTGATGTTGCGGAACACCCATTGACTTATCCCGACGGGACATTGATCTTTGATCCGAACGCGCCCGCCACCATCAGCCCGCATGTCATCGGCGGGGCAACTTCGGGTGTCCGTTCCGCCGACCGTCAGGTTCCGAGCGAAAGCCGCTCGAACGGCAGCGTTTGCGCCTCAGACGTCCGTCCGCGCACTGGCCGCCGCCAGCGTCTTTCTCAGTTCCGTTTCGCACAGCTCGAGCTGCGTCACGGCTTCGACCCGCCGGCGCTTCCCTTCATCGGCAATGCGGAGACTTTCCTGGATCGTTTCGATCAAGGTTTGATTGGCTTTTTTCACCACCTCGATATCGAACACGCCGCGTTCGATCTGCCTCCTTGCTTCGGAGGTCGCCATTTTCAAATTCTCGGCGTTGGATTGCAGCAAGTCGTTGGTCAAATCGGTCGCCGCTTTCACGGTCTTCGCTGCCTCGCCCGAGCGGAAAATGGTCACCGCCGTCGCCAACTGCTGACGCCATAACGGGATCGTGTTGACCATCGTCGAGGCGATTTTGGGCGATTTTGTTGACCAGTCCTTTATCATTCTCCTGCACCAGCCGGATGCTCGGCAGACTCTGCAGCGTCACTTGGCGGGTCAGCAGCAAATCATGCACGCGCCGCTCCAAATCATCCCGTGCTGCACGGAGATCCCGCAACTGCTGCGCCGCGATCACTTCTTCGGTCGTCGCCGCGGCCTTCGACTTCGCCGGCAGAATCTCCTGGTCCAGTTCCCTCAACTTCTCCTGCCCCGCTGCGACATACACTTCGAGCGTTCGGAAATAATCGAGGTTGGCATCGTAAAGCCGATCCAGAGACGTAATATCGGTCAGCAGTTTCGTCTTGTGCCGTTCCAGTTCATCGGTGA
>JALORT010000097.1 GCA_025458755.1 Methylotetracoccus sp. | reverse complement strand
TGATGATGGCACGTTCGTGTTTTCTCTGCCCCTGGATCTGCATGGGACCGCTTACCAACGTCGGGTTTGGCAGGCGCTGGTCGAGATACCGCGAGGAATGCCCCGTAGCTATGGGGAGTTGGCAAAGGCTGTGGGCGGCGGCGCGCGCGCCGTCGCCTCCGCCTGCCGCTCCAACCCTTTGCCGGTGCTGATTCCATGTCATCGTGTTGTCGGCAGCCACGGGCCGGGGGGATACTGTGGCCAAACTTCCGGACCCTGGCTGGCTGTGAAGCAGTGGTTGCTGCAGCATGAAAGACGAGTCGGCGCAGCGGGTCGATCCTGATACGGTGGGCGGTGAAGATCGCGCCGCGATCGCCCGGTTCCAGGACGCGTTGTGGATTGAGGAGGGGCTCAGCGAAAATACAAGGAAGGGGTATGGCAGCGATCTGACGCTGATCGCGCGGTGGCTGGGCAAGACCGGCAAGACTTTGATGACCGCGGGTACGCCGGACTTGGAGGCGTATTTGGCGCACAAACACCGCGCTAAGACCAGCCCGCGTTCCAGCGCCCGTCTGGTTTCGGCCTTGAAAAAGTTTTACGCTCACGCCCATGACCAGGAATGGATCGGCTCCGACCCTGCAGCGTCGCTGCTGGCACCGTTTCAGGGGCGTCCATTGCCGACGTTTCTGACGGAGGACGATGTCGTCCGGCTGTTGTCGGCACCGGACGTCGGCCACAAGCTGGCGTTCCGCGACCGGACCATGCTTGAATTGTTGTATGCGACCGGACTCCGTGTCAGCGAACTGGTGCTGCTGAGGCTGGACCAGATCAATCTGCGCCAGGGTGTCGTGCGCGTTACCGGCAAAGGCAACAAGGACCGACTCATTCCGTTCGGGGAAGAGGCCTCCGAGTGGCAGGCCGGCATTAGGATCGAATTGTCGCCGCATACGCTGCGGCATGCCTTTGCAACCCACCTGATCAATCATGGAGCCGATCTTCGTGTGGTCCAGTTACTGTTGGGGCATAGCGATTTGTCCAGCACGCAGATCTATACGCACATCGCACAGGAGCGTCTCAAAGTGCTTCATGCCCGCTGCCACCCGCGTGGGTGAGGACCGTCAATAGCTACCGTGATAAGGGATCCCAATGATTCACCCCACTGCCGTCGTAGACCCGCATGCAGAACTCGGTGACAATGTTCATGTCGGTCCCTATGCGGTGATCGAGGGCCAGGTCGAGATCGGTCACGGTTGCCGGATCGGCGCTCACGCGGTGATTCATGCCTACGTCCGAATGGCGGCGGGAAACGCGGTGCATCCGCACGCTGTCCTTGGCGGGCTCCCGCAAGATCTGAGTTTCGATCCCGAGGAACCGACGTTCGTAGAAATCGGCGAGAGCAATGTGTTTCGCGAAGGCGTGACCATCAGCCGGGCCACGGCGACGGGTGGAGCGACCCGTATCGGTTCCAACAACTATCTGATGAACAATACCCATGTGGGGCATGACTGCAGCATCGGCGACCATAATGTTTTGGCCAGCGGGGCGACGCTTGGCGGACATGTGCATGTGGGGGACCGGGTCTTCTTCGGCGGCGGGGTGATGGTTCACCAGTTTTGCCGGGTCGGCAGCTATGCGATCCTGCAGGGCCTCGCGGGCATCAACAAGGATGTGATTCCGTACACGCTGGTGGGCGGGCGGCCCGGCAAACACTATCGGCTCAACTTGATCGGGCTGCGCCGCGCCGGCATCGATGGCGAGCGATCCCGAGCGATCTCCGCCGCATTCCGGCGGCTGCGGGCCCGGCAGGGCTTGGACGGACTGCCCGACACGCCGGAAACGACTTATCTCCGGGAATGGCTGACTGAGGAGTCGAAGCGCGGCTATCTGGGCTTTTTTGAACGGCGAGACCCCGGGGCCGCATAGCCTACGAACGACCGCAGAGCATGTCATGACACCCATCCGCTGTGCAGTGATCGGAGTTGGCTATCTTGGCAAATTCCATGCCGAGAAATACGCTTCTCTGCCGGCATGCCGGCTGGAGGCGGTTGTGGACACCGATCTCGATGCCGCAGCATCCGTGGCGGAACGTCTGGGGGTCCCGGCATTGCCGGATTACCGCGGGTTGCTGGGAAGAATCGATGCCGTCAGCATCGTCGTCCCGACCAGCTTGCATTACCGCGTCGCCAAGGATTTTCTGGAAGCGGGTGCCGACGTGCTGGTCGAAAAGCCGATCACAGTGACCGTGGAGGAAGCCGACGATCTGATTCGCCTGGCGGAGGATCGGGATCGCATCCTGATGGTCGGCCACCTCGAACGTTTCAATGCGGCGATCCTGGGTCTTAATCTGCAGGACGACAAACCGTTGTTCATCGAGTCGCACCGGCTGGCTCCGTTCAATCCACGCGCCAACGATGTCAGCGTTGTCCTCGATCTGATGATCCATGACATCGATATCATCCTCGACATCGTCGACGCCGAGGTGGACCGGATCGACGCCAAAGGCGTTCCGGTGCTGACAAACGACACCGATATCGCGAACGCCCGCATCGTGTTCCGTAACGGTTGCGTGGCGAATGTGACGGCCAGCCGAGTCAGCCTGAAGGTCGAGCGAAAAATGCGTCTCTTCATGCCGAGCGCGTATTTCTCGGTCGATTTCCAGAACCGGGTGTTGACCTGCCACCGCAAGGGAGACAAGGAAATGTTCCCGGGTATCCCGGAGATTCTCAGCGAAGAGTCCGTGTTTGAAAGCGGCGATGCACTGAAGGAGGAGATCTGCCATTTCGTCGACTGCGTGCGCACGCGCGGAGAGCCGCTGGTCTCGGGGCATGCCGGGCGCCGCGCACTGGCGACCGCAACCGAAATCAGCCGTCTTCTGAAGGCCTGATCCGATAACGAAGGAGTATCCGCCCTATGATCCCCATGGTGGACCTGAAAGCGCAGTACGCCACAATCAAAGACGAGGTCGAGCGCGGGCTGCGCGCGGCACTGGAGAACTGCGCGTTCGTGCTCGGGCCCAATGTTCAGGCGTTCGAACAGGAAGCGGCGGCTTACCTGGGAGCCAAGCATGCGATCGGTGTGGCCTCGGGTACCGATGCGCTGCATCTGGCGTTGCGCGCTGCCGGTATCCGCGAGGGCGACGAAGTGATCACCACACCGTTCACTTTCATCGCCACAGCCGAGGCGATCCGGTATATCGGCGCACACCCGGTCTTCGTCGACATCGATCCGCGGACCTTCAACCTGGTACCCGCAGCGGTGGAGGCCGCAATGACCGCCAAGACCACGGCGGTGATGCCGGTTCATCTGTTCGGGCAGCCGGCCGATCTGCCGACGCTGCAGACCATCTGCGATCGGCATGGCTTGAAGCTGGTCGAAGACTGCGCGCAGTCCTTCGGCGCGTCCATAGCGGGCCGACAGACCGGTGTGATGGGCATCAGCGCAGGCTTCAGCTTCTTCCCCAGTAAGAACCTCGGGGGGTACGGTGACGGCGGCTTGGTCACAACCAATTCGGACGACATCGCCGCGCAGGTCAGGATCTACCGGAACCACGGCTCCGAGGTGCGGTACTACCATGATGTGATCGGGTACAACAGCCGCCTGGATGAATTGCAGGCCGTGATTCTGCGGATCAAATTGAGACATCTGGAGGAATACAATCGGCAACGCCGCCGGGTGGCCCATCGCTATACGGAGCTGCTGTCCGACCTACCGCTCCAAACGCCCCTTGAAGACGGCATCGGCCGTCATGTGTACCATCAGTACACGCTGCTCAGCGACCGCCGAGATGAGATCATGCAGACTCTGCAGGAGGCGGGCATCGCTTCAGCCGTGTATTATCCGGTGCCTCTGCACCAGCAAAAAGCCTTCGCCGAGGAATGCGCCGGCTTGCGTCTGCCGGTCACCGAGTCGGTGGCCGCCCGATGTCTGTCGCTGCCGATTTATCCGGAACTGCAGGACGCGGACATCGTTCGTATCGCCGGCGTCATACGCCGCGCGCTGCATGCCTGAGCAAGCCTCCCCGCTGGTGATGTTGGTCGCCGGCGAGGCTTCGGGCGACCGGCATGCCGCCTCTCTTTTCACCGAACTGCGGAAACAAATTCCCCGCGTTCGCGGTATCGGCATGGGCGGTCCCCTGATGCGCGCCGCCGGCGTCGACATCGTTCAGGATTCGAGCGGCCTCGCGGTCATTGGCGTTGCCGAAGTCGTCAAGCACTACGCGGAGATTCGCCGCGTCTTGCGCGGGATGCAGTCGCTCGCGTGCGAGCGCCGCCCGGACCTATTGGTCTGTGTCGACTATAAAGAATTCAACTTTCACTTGGCGCGAAAAGCCAAGGCGTGCGGTCTCAAGGTCCTCTTCTACGTCGGCCCTCAGTTCTGGGCTTGGCGTCCGGGGCGGGTCAGGGCCTATGGCAGGGTTGTCAGCCACATGGCAGTGATCTTTCCCTTCGAGGTGCCGCACTACCAGGCCGCAGGGGTACCGGTTACCTATGTCGGGCATCCGTTGGCCGGCAAGGTCCAGGCCGCCAAAACGCGCGAAGAAGCGCTCCGCGCGCATGGTCTGCAAGGCGAGGGGCCGATCGTCGCCCTTCTCCCCGGGAGTCGGGTCAACGAGATCAAACGCTTGCTTCCGGTGATGCTGGAGAGTGCAAAGCAGCTTGCTCGTCGCGTTCCGCACGTCCGTTTCATACTGGCTCGGTCACCGTCGCTCGATCAGGCATTGCTGCGCGACCGCGTGGAACAGACCTCTGTACCGGTTCAGATGATCGACGGGATCGACTACGATGTGCTGCAGTGTTGTGATGCAGCCATAACCTCCTCTGGAACGGCGACGCTGGAGATTGCGCTGCTGGGCGTGCCGATGGTGATCATTTATCGCCTCTCCGCTTTCAGTTATTGGCTGGGGCGCCTGCTGGTGTCAATTCCTTACATCGGCTTGCCGAATATCCTGAGCGGGCGGCCCATCGTCCGCGAGTTCATCCAGCACGCCGCCAATCCTTCGAACATCGCGGGCGAAATCGAACGTATCCTGACGGACCCGGTCTATTCGCAGCAGATGCGGGACGACCTAGGTCGTGTTCGGGAGATCCTGGGGCCGGGGGGTGGTTCCGAGAATCTCGCGAACCTGGCGGCGCACCTGCTGCAGGAAGAGACCTTGCATCCGGATCGACAAACTAAAGAGGCACTTGGCCGATGAGCCGAGCATTCATGAAAGACGCGGATGAATCCGCACGCGTCGAGACGCTGCCGGACCGGCCGCACAGCGATCAACCCAATTATGTCACCCGCAACGGTTTGCATCTGCTGGAGGCGCATGTGGCCGAACTGACGTCCCGACGCCGAGAGCTCGTCAGTCGGGATAGCCTGGACAGCCGTCAGGAACTCAGCATCGTTGAGCGCGACTTGCGTTACTACGAGGAACGTGTGAAACGGGCGATCGTGGTCGACGCCGAAAACCAGCCTAGCGGCCGCGTACATTTCGGAGCGCGTGTCCGAGTGCGTGACGATTCGGGTGCGGAAAGCAGCTTTGCCATCGTCGGTGAAGATGAGGCTGACGCCGCGCACGGCAAGATCAGTTGGGCTTCCCCGTTGGCTGCGGCTTTGATGAATCGTGCTGTCGGTGAGACTGTCGTCTGGCACCGACCGGCTGGCGACAAGGAGTTGGAGATTATCGAGATTGTCGCGGGCGGCGGCCATTGAACTCATAACCGCAAGGGGCGCGAGGCGACCTTGCCGGTTCCCTTCCAGAGAGCAGAGATGCTCCGCGGCGTGGCCGCCGCATTCGAGGCTTTCGGGGTCCGGTCGCTTACCCATCGGCTGCACCGTCTAGTACATGCAGGAGTATCCGTTTCCTCTGCAACTCAAGCGGAGCGCGCGTGCCAAGCGGCTCCGGCTGATCGTAAAGGTCACCGGGGCGGAGTGTGTGATGCCTGCGGCGTTTCCCGAGCACAGGGCGTGGGCCTTCATTCACCAGCACCGGGATTGGCTGGCTGTGAAATATCGGGAGGCCGTGGCCGGGGTTCCGCCTCGGACTTTCTGGGACGACTTGGCGAACGGACACGAAATGCGGTTACCCATTCAGGGGCGGAGTTGGCCGCTGCACGTGACCGGCTGTACAGGCGGTCGATCCCGGTTGCGGGTTGCAGAGGAGAGCTTTGAGCTTTATCTGCCGGAACGGCACAAGCCCGACTGGAAGCGGCTGGGTGAGCGTGCGCTGTTTGACTGGGCGCGGGGCTGGCTGGCCGAGCGGGCCGGGGAGTGGGTACGGCACCACCAAGGCAAGGCGTCGCTGCGAGCCCGTGATATCCGTATCAAGCGAATGCGCACCCGGTGGGGAAGTTGCGGCGCCTATAACGATATCAATCTGAATTGGCTGCTGACCTTCGCGCCATCCTCGGTGCTGGAGTATGTCGTCGTACACGAATTGTGTCACATACGCCATCGCGACCATTCGGTGCGTTTCTGGACGCTGGTTGGGGCACATCTGCCGGCTTACGCCGCGCAGCGTTCCTGGCTGAAGGAGCACGGGCGCAGCCTGATGTACCGTTTTGACGTGACGGGGCCATGAAGGTTACGAGGTGCTGGAACGGCTGGTTCTGGCTGACGCTGCCGGTGCTTTTTTTCGGACTGTCTGCGGTTCTCGATCGCGGGCTGGTCCGCGAAATTCCGCCGCCGCTGGCAACGAGCGACCTGAACGGCAAACCTTTTGCCTGGGCCGATACGGCGGAACGTCCGGTTCTGCTTTACTTCTGGGCTACGTGGTGCCCTCTCTGCGGAGCGATGCAGAACAGCCTGACATCGGTTGACGCCGACCACCAGGTGATAACGGTCGCGCTGCAGTCGGGAACGGAAAGCGAACTCCGCGCCTATCTGCAGACACAAGGATTGGCCTGGCGGGTGATCTCCGATCCCGCCGGCTTGATCGGTGCGCGTTACGGGTTGCGAGGCGTCCCCGCACTGTTCTTCATTGATCGCCATGGTCGAATCCGCTTCACTGCGACCGGCTACACGACCGAGATCGGCATACGTGTCCGTCTTTGGCTGACGGCCAGGATGACATGAGTATGCCAGCCGCCGAAACGATGTGGGCCGTCGAAATCATGGAGCCCGGAGGGCCGGAGGTACTGCGTCGGGTACCGCGGCCGCGGCCGGTACCGGGTGACGATGATGTATTGATCCGCGTCATCGCGGCGGGCGTGAACCGCCCGGACGTGATGCAGCGCGAAGGCCGGTACCCGCCGCCGCCCGGGGCTCCGGATATCCCCGGCCTGGAGGTCGCCGGCGAGGTGGTGACGCAGGGCGCGAAAGTCACCCGCCCGCGGTTGGGCGAACGGGTCTGTGCGCTGGTGACGGGCGGCGGTTATGCCGAATACTGTGCCGCGGCGGCTGTCCTGTGTTTGCCGATCCCGCAGGGCCTGAACCCGATCCAGGCGGCGAGCCTGCCGGAAACGTTGTTTACGGTTTGGAGCAACGTTTTCGAACGCGGCCGGCTGAGGCCGGGCGAGCGGTTCCTGGTGCACGGCGGCGCGAGCGGGATCGGCGTCGCCGCGATTCAGCTTGCCCGCGCTTTTGACGCGACCGTCTACGCGACCGCAGGAAGCGCGGTTAAGTGTCGTTTCTGCGCTGAACTCGGCGCTGCGGCGATCAATTATCGGGAAGTCGACTTCGTCGACGAGATCCGCGGGCGCACCGGGGGGCAGGGCGTCGATCTGATTCTGGACATCGTCGGCGGCGATTATCTCCAGCGTAACTTGAATTGCCTGGCGCCCGATGGGCGTTTGGTCCAGATCGGAGTACAGCAGGGGCCGAAGACGACGATCAATCTGCTGCCGATCTTGCTGAAGCGCTTGACGCTTACGGGGTCGACGCTCCGTCCGCGCCCGGTGCCCGAAAAGGCGCTGATCGCGGACGCGCTGCGTGCGCGCGTCTGGCCGCTTCTGGCCTCGGGCCGAATCAAGCCGGTGGTCGATCGCACCTTCCCGCTGGCTCGGGTTGCCGATGCGCATCGCCTGATGGAAAGCGGCCGGCACATCGGTAAGATCGTGCTCGAGGTAGCGGCGTGAGCCGATATCTGGGATTCGCGTGCGTGCTCGGCCTCTGGCCGCTGCACGCCGTGTATGCCGATTTGGACGCGGGGCTGGAAGCGGTAAGGCGGAAGGACTATCCGGCGGCTCGCGTCGAATTCGAGATTCTGGCGGAGAAAGGCGATCCCGACGGTCAGGTGAATCTTGGTAATCTGTATATGAAGGGCTGGGGCGTGGCGCAGGACTACGCAGCCGCCTACGACTGGTTCCGGAAAGCAGCGGAGCAGAACAGCCGAATCGCGCAAAGC
>JALORT010000096.1 GCA_025458755.1 Methylotetracoccus sp. | reverse complement strand
ACGCGTCGGACAACCGGTCCGCTGCGCGCATGCTCCCTTCCAGATGACCTAACGTCAACTATTTCGAATATTCGGGAGGCACCAAGCCACGAGTCAAACGCGGAGTCACCGCGCGGGCCAGGCACAAGAAAGTCTTGAAGCTGGCCAAGGGCTACTACGGCGCTCGGAGTCGCGTTTACCGTGTCGCCAAACAAGCGGTCATCAAGGCCGGCCAGTATGCGTACAGAGACCGCCGCCAGCGCAAGCGTCAGTTCCGTGCGCTGTGGATCGTCCGCATCAATGCGGCGGCGCGCGAATGCGGTTTGTCCTACAGCCGCTTCATGGACGGGCTGAAAAAGGCGTCGATCGATCTGGACCGGAAGGTTCTGGCCGATCTTGCCGTCCACGACAAAGCCGCCTTCGCCGAACTCGCCAAGGCTGCGCAACGTTAGTTCAGACCGCCGATAAAGCCGGGGGCCATGCACGGTCCCCGTACCTTCGGCATCCTTTCCGTAAAACACCAGCGAGCAGGGCGGTGTCTTCATCTCTCGACGATCTCTACCTGCAAGTGCGGCATTCCCTCGCCGGAGTGGATTCGCTTGCCGATCTGGACGACATCCGGATACGTTTTCTCGGCAAAAAGGGGCTTCTGACCGAGCAGTTGAAGGAGCTGGGTAAGGCCGAGGAGGCTGAACGGCGCGACCTTGGCAGGAAACTCAACGAGTTGCGGGATCGTATCCAAGCGGAGCTCGACCGGTCCCGTGCCGACCTGGAAGCCCGCGCCATGGCGTTGCGCCTCCGCAGCGAGACCCTCGACGTGACACTGCCGGGTCGGGGGCAGGCGGTGGGCGGAATCCACCCGGTCACGATGACCCTGCGCCGCATCTGTCGCCTGTTTCGCAGCGGGGGATTCGAGGTGGTGGAGGGTCCAGAGGTCGAAGACGATTACCATAACTTCGAGGCGCTGAACATTCCCGCCCATCATCCGGCGCGGGCAATGCACGATACGTTCTATTTCGACGAACACACGGTGCTCCGCACGCACACGTCCCCGGTGCAGATCCGGGTGATGGAAAGCCAGGCGCCGCCGCTGCGGGTGATCGCGCCCGGTCGCGTCTACCGCTGCGACTCCGACCTCACCCATACGCCGATGTTTCATCAGGTGGAAGGGTTCTGGGTGGACGAAGAGGTGAGCTTCGCCGATCTGAAAGGCACTCTGTACGAATTCCTCAGCCTCTTTTTCGAGGAGGATATCGAGGTTCGTTTTCGTCCGTCCTACTTTCCGTTCACCGAGCCGTCGGCCGAGGTGGACATCAGCTGCGTCATGTGCGGCGGTAAGGGATGCCGTGTCTGTGGCCAGAGCGGCTGGCTTGAGGTCATGGGCTGCGGCATGATTCACCCGCGCGTGTTCGATTTCGTGGGCATCGACCACGAACAGTACACCGGCTTTGCGTTCGGGTTGGGTGTCGAGCGGCTGGCGATGCTGCGGTATGGCATCAATGACTTGCGTTTGTTTTTCGAGAATGATCTCAGGTTCCTCGAACAATTTTCACCGTTCTGACCGGCGCAGAACAACGGCTCGGATTTTTCTATGCGCTTGAGCGAAGCCTGGTTACGCGAATTCGTGAATCCGCCGGTCGACACGCCGGTGCTGGTGCAGCAATTGACGATGGCGGGCATTGAAGTCGACACGGTGGAGCCCGCCGCGTCACCGTTCTCCGGGGTTGTTGTCGCCGAAGTGACTGAGATCGCTCCGCACCCGCAGGCCGACCGGCTCAAAGTGTGCCGGGTCGCTGCTGGGACCGACGAGCGCTTACAGATCGTGTGCGGCGCACCGAACGTTGCCGTGGGCATGCGGGTGCCGCTGGCCATGGAAGGCGCGAAGCTGCCCGGCGGTCTGCAGATTCACCGTACGGAGCTACGCGGTGTAGCCTCGTTCGGCATGCTGTGTTCGGCGAAAGAACTGGGTCTTGAAGACAGCGAAGCCGGTTTGCTGCGGCTGCCCGAAGAGTTTCCGCTGGGCGCCGATCTCCGCTCGGTGCTGACGCTCGACGACGCGGTGCTGGAAATCGACTTGACGCCCAATCGAGCCGATTGCCTCAGCATCGAGGGCATCGCCCGGGAAGTGGCGCTCTTGAATCGGATCGACCGTCCGTCGGCGCCGATGGTGCTGCCGCTGGTCACTACCCGCGACGAATTTCCGATTAGCATAAATGTGCCCGAGGCTTGTCCGCGTTACCTGGGTCGCATCATCCGGAATATCCACCCTGGAGTTCGCTCGCCGCTGTGGATGCGCGAGCGTTTGCGCCGCGCCGGATTGAGGTCGCTGGACCCGGTCGTGGATGTCACCAATTATGTGTTGCTGGAACTGGGTCAGCCGCTGCATGCGTTCGATCTGGCAAAACTGACCGGCGGCATCGAAGTCCGATTCGCCAAGGCGGGCGAGCAGGTGACCCTGCTGAATGACCAGACGATCTCTCCGGACGACGCGACCCTGGTCATTGCCGACCGCAAGCAGGTGCTCGCCTTGGCAGGTGTGATGGGCGGCCGCGCCTCGGCGGTGTCGGGCGAAACCCGCGACCTATTTCTGGAGTGCGCTTTTTTTTCGCCCGAGGTCATTATGGGGAGGGCGCGGCGCTACGGTCTCAGCACCGACTCGTCGCATCGCTTCGAACGTGGCGTCGACCCGGAACTGCAGCGCCGTGCGTTGGAGCGGGCGACCCAACTGATTCTGGATTTAGTAGGCGGCGAGGCGGGCCCCGTGACTGAAGTCGGTCATACCGCGAGTCTGCCGAAAGTGGCGCCGATCGTGCTGAGACGGGCGCGCATCGACCGTCTGCTGGGCGTCGACATCCCGCCGCATCAGGTGGTGGATATCCTCCGCCGTCTGAATATGCAGGTCGCCGAGGCGCCGCAAGGCTGGCGCGTGACGCCGCCGAGTTTCCGCTTCGATATCGCGCTGGAAGTCGACTTGATCGAGGAACTGGGTCGGGTGTTCGGTTATGACGTTCTGCCGAAGCGGCGTCCATCGATGTCGACCGCGATGCATGCCGCTTCCGAGGCGCTGCTCGACCCGGACCGCCTGCGTGATCAGTTGGTGGACCGCGGCTATCGGGAAGCAATCACCTACAGTTTCGTCGAGCCTTCGCTGCAGCAGCGCATCGAGCCCGATCTACCTATGCTGCCGCTGAAAAACCCGATTTCCAGCGACATGGCGGTCATGCGAACGACGCTTTGGTGCGGGCTGATCGATGCTGCACTGAAAAATCAATACCGGCAGCAGACGCGAATTCGACTGTTCGAATTGGGCGCGACGTTCGTCGGTGCCGTGACCGGGCTAACACAGACACGGTGCATCGCCGGTTTGGCGATGGGGCCTGTACTGCCGGAGCAATGGGGCGGCGCGGCAATCCCGGTCGATTTCTTCGACGTGAAGAGCGATGTCGAGGCGCTGGTGGCGTTGTCGGGGCGAAATGAGAAGGCATCATACATCGCCGCGGAACACCCCTCCCTCCATCCCGGGCAAAGCGCCAGGGTGCTGCTCGCGGGCCAGCCGATGGGTTGGCTCGGCATGCTGCACCCGGAGTTGGAACGAGCGTTGGGCTTCGATCAGAACGTCTTGCTTTTTCATCTGAATCTCGAGCCGCTGATGCAGCGCAGCGTGGCCTCCTTTTCCGCGCTGTCCAAATTTCCCCGGGTGCGGCGAGACTTGGCGCTGGTTATCGGGCAGGACGTGACCGCGCAACAGGTGATCGACGGCGTCATGGCCTTGGAAAACGGCCTGGTACGGCAAGTGATCGTGTTCGACCTGTATCAGGGAAGAGGCGTGGAAACGGGGAAAAAGAGCATCGCCGTGGGGTTGATTCTGCAGGACGACCACGACACGCTCACCGATGTCCGCATCGACCAAACGATGACTGAAGTCGTCGAGCGTTTGCAGGACGAACTGAATGCAACCCTAAGGGCCTGACTTATGGCACTCACTAAAGCAGATATGGTCGAAAAGCTGATTGCCGATGTCGGCTTGCATCGCAAAGATGCCAAGGAACTTGTGGAGGAGTTTTTTGAAACCATCAAGGCCTCACTGGTCGAAGGTTCGCCGATCAAGCTGTCGGGTTTCGGCAATTTCGATCTGCGGGACAAACGGCAGCGCCCCGGCAGAAACCCGAAAACGGGCGAAGAGATCCCGGTCACTGCGCGCCGGGTCGTCACTTTCAAGGCAGGCCAGAAACTCAAGGCCCGGGTAGAGGAATACCAGGCGAAGCAATTGTCCAGTCCCGCCGTTGTCTCTGCCGGCGAGGGGCCGGACTGAAGCCCGGCACCCGTCTACCGTCGCGATGATGAAAACTCTGCAGCCCGCGCAGGATTACCGCAGTAACGCGAAGGATTCGCTGCATCAGGATATTGTCCGCTACTACGACGAAAGCTATTGGGACTATCGAACCTCCTGGCTGAACCCGGATAACCTAGCGATTCATTACGGGTACTGGGATCGGACGACGCGCAGCCATAGCGACGCCTTGGTGAATATGAACCGGACGTTGGCCGAGGCCGCGGAGATTCAGCCCGGAGCACGCGTTCTCGATGCCGGATGCGGGGTGGGCGGCAGCGCGATCTGGCTCGGTGAGCGTCTCGGCGCCCACGTCACCGGAATCACCCTCAGCGCATCGCAAGCGCGCTTGGCTGAACGCAATGCCCGGCGCCGGGGTGTCAACAATCTGGTCGATTTCCAGGTGATGGATTTCTGCCACACCTCGTTTCCCGATCGAAGTTTCGATGTGATCTGGGGTATCGAGAGTGTCTGCCATGCGCTCGACAAACGCGAATTCCTGGCTGAAGCGTTTCGCCTGCTGCGGCCGGGCGGCCTGTTGGTCTGCGCCGACGGCTACGCGCGGAAGGCGCGGTACAGCGCGGCCGAGTGGCGTCACATCGAGATCTGTCTGAACGGATGGCAGATTCCGAATCTGTCGCGACCGGAAGAGTTTCAGCAGTCTCTGCGCGATACCGGCTTCACCGGGATCCGCTTTACGGATGCGACGTCCAACATCATGCCTTCCGCGCGGCGCTTGCGCCGTATCGCGCTGTGGACTTACCCGATGCAGAAAGTCATGGCCTGGCTGCGGCTCCGCACTGCAGCGCAAAGCGGCAATTTCTATACGGCGATGCACCAGTTTCACATCTTTAACGAGGGCTTGGCGTGCTACGGGATCGTCGTTGCCGAAAAGCCTGAAGTCGGGTCCGATGCGTGAGGTGGTGCTGCTGAAAACCGACCGGCGCGAGGAGTTGATCGATGTGACCGCGCAGGTGCGCGCGGTTGTGCATCGGAGCGCGGTTCGGGACGGGCTGGTGGCGGTGTATGCGCAGGGAGCGACCGCGGCGGTGATGATCCAGGAAAACTGGGATGAAAGCGTGCAGCAGGACGTCGTCGACCTGCTGCAGAAGATGATTCCCCGTGGCGTGTGGCTCCACGATGCGCAGGATGGCAACGGTGATGCTCATCTGAAAGCAGGACTAGTCGGGCCTTCCGAAACGATTCCGATCATCGACGGCGAGCTCGGGCTGTCCCGCTGGCAGAATATTTTCTTCTGCGAGTTCGATGGACCGCGTCGCGAGCGCCGCATCGTGTGCACCGTGCTGGAAGATCGTGCGGCTATGGCCTGAATGCAGCCCGGAATTCCTCGATGCTTCTCAGCGTGCTGGTGTTTGGCTTTCTCGTCGGCGTTCGTCATGCGCTGGAAGCAGATCATGTCGCCGCAGTGGCGAGCTTGGCCGCTAACAGCCGTTCCCTGGGAGAAACCATCCGCCTGGGGTCGGTATGGGGCGTCGGTCACACGCTGACGCTGTTCGGGTTCGGTGCGCTGGCGCTGTCGATGGATGCGCTGATCCCGGAGCAGTTGAGCCGCACCCTCGAAGCGTTGGTGGGCTTGATGTTGGTCATTCTCGGCGCCGACCTGATCCGGCGGAGGGTGCGCGATCAGTCCTTCCCTCATCATCATGCTGCCGACGGCCCTCCTTTTCGGCATATCCACCGCCCGTCCGCTCCGGGCCATCGGCATGGGCGCAGAACATTCCCGGGGCGTGCGCTGTTGGTCGGCATGATTCACGGGATGGCCGGCTCTGCCGCGCTGATCGTCCTGGCGCTACAGACGGTCAGCTCGGTGAGTCTGGGCCTGCTTTATATCACTGTGTTCGGAGCGGGCTCCATCGTAGGCATGTCGCTCTGCGCCGCCGCGATCAGTGTGCCGCTGCGCTGGGCCGGCCGCCGGACGCAGATTTATCGCGGGCTGCAGGCGGTCATCGCGGTCGCCACCGTCGCGCTGGGGATGATGATCTTGTGGGAGCAGGGCGGCGGATACTGGACCATCGGTTGAAGACGGGGAGCGAGGTATGCTGGAAGTCGGTATCGTCGGCGGCACGGGGTACACTGGGGTGGAGTTGCTCGGGATTCTGGCGCTGCACCCGCATGTCCGCATCAGGACGGTGACGTCGCGGGGGGATGCGGGGAAAACGGTGGCCGAGATCTACCCGAACCTGCTCGGTGCTGTCGACGCACAGTTCGTAGAGCCCAGCGTCGAGGCTCTGGCCGGATGCGATGTGGTGTTCTTCGCGACACCCAACGGCACGGCGATGCGGATGACCCCCGAGTTGCTGGCGCGTGGTTCTCGCGTGATCGATCTCGCAGCGGATTTCCGGCTGCGAGACCCCAAGGTTTGGGCGACTTGGTACGGCGAGCCCCATGCCTGCCCGGAATTACTCACGGAAGCGGTCTATGGGTTGCCGGAACTCCACCGCCGGCAACTGGGTTCGGCGCGACTGGTCGCCTGTCCGGGCTGCTATCCCACGTCGGTCCAGCTCGGCCTGCTGCCGCTGGTGGAAGCCGGGGCCGTACGTCTCGACCGTTTGATCGCGGACGTCAAGTCCGGCGTCAGCGGTGCCGGCCGGAAAAAAGAGATACCGTTGTTGATGAGTGAAACCGGCGAGAGCTTCAAGGCTTACAGCGTGCCGCGGCACCGGCATTGGCCGGAGATCGTGCAAGGTTTGGAGCAGGTGGCCGGAACTGCGGTCGGATTGACGTTTGTGCCGCATCTGGTGCCGATGATCCGAGGTATCCACGCCACGCTGTACGCGGACTTACAGGATCCTTCGATCGATGTCCAACGCCTGTACGAGCACCGCTACGCCGATGAGCCGTTAGTCGATGTGCTGCCGCCCGGTGCGCATCCCGATACCCGGAACGTACGAGGTTCCAATCGCTGTCAGCTTGCCGTCCACCGGCCTCATGGCCGGCCCGAGGCGGTCGTGGTGCTGTCGGTCATCGATAATCTGGTCAAGGGGGCGGCAGGGCAGGCCATCCAGAACATGAACCTGATGTTCGGCATAGAGGAAACGACGGGGCTATGGCAGCTCCCGGTGCTTCCGTAAAGCTCCGGCGTTTGCGCCAGCGC
>JALORT010000095.1 GCA_025458755.1 Methylotetracoccus sp. | reverse complement strand
AAGCTCAAGCCCGTTTGGCACGTTCGCGAGCCTGAGCATTGGCTCGAGCGTTACCTCGAGGAAGGCCACGACTACATCTTCATAGGCGGCATGGTGCCCGAGACGAACTCCTGGCTGCTTGAACGTTTGGACGACGTGTTCAACAGGGTCTTGACCGATGACGAAGGAAGACCGCGCGCGAAGTATCATGGATTCGGTGTCACGGCATGGTCTCTACTGTTTCGATATCCGTGGTATTCCGTTGACTCCACCGCCTACCTCATCCGCGCCGCTTACGGGATGGTGGTCGCGCCAATGGGCGACCGCTTCGTGGACATCACGATATCTTCGGAATCGCCTCGCAGGTTTGACAAGAACTCGTGGCACGTCCGAAACCTGACGCCGCGGTAGGATCAGTGAAGCTCAACCGCCGAGGCACGGATCGACTGCGGCATCGTTCGGGCGCGCCCCGTTCAAGCGCATCCGGGAAAATGTAGGCCGAGCTGTTGCTGAAGCGGCGCGCAGAAGCAACAGCCGAATTCCGGTCTACGGCCTGCGGGACGCTAGCGATTTCCTGACAGATGACCTCATCCCGGCGTAGGCGCGTATCCACATTTCCTGTAGCAACTTCATGGCCATTCCCACCGGCGATGGTGGGTTGTCGAGCTGGCCGGCTACCAAAAGCTGTTCGCTTGGAAATCGTTTGCTAAGCCCTTGGGGCATCGGGCTACGGTGACTCTGGTCAACCAGTCGCCGTCGCGGGTGGCAGCCACCCAGCGACCAAGCACTGACTTTATTGATGCACCACTCCCTTCGCGGTAGCCAGTATCTCGCCAATGCTCAGTTTTTGGGCTAGTCCGGCTTCCGCGTTTCGATGAGCTGGAAAGCCGACTGCCGGGACAGATGCCTCCGGCATAAGGCGCCTGGGGCGTCGGGAGAGTAGCCCGTTGCGAGAAAGGTCAGAACCCCGTAGCTCGAGTGGCAACGAAGCGAGAAACCTGACGGTTGAAGGCCATCGACCCGACGATCCCGGGGCGCATTCCCGGATGCGCGGTGCGGCCCCTATAATTCCGGGTGACCTCTAGCCGGCGCGACTCCTACCTACCCATGCTCGTTCATGAACTTTATCGCTCGGTGCGCGACAGTGTGCGGGACCTGTTGCCGATCGTGATCGTCATCGGGATATTTCAGGGACTGGTCCTGCGCCAACCCATCCCCCATCTGGAGCAGATCGCGCTTGGCGGACTGATGGTCGTCCTGGGTCTGACCCTGTTCATTCGCGGTCTGGAAATGGCGCTGTTCCCTATCGGCGAAGCGCTGGCCTACGGTCTGGCCCGCAAGGGCAGCATCCCGTGGCTGATCGTGTTCAGCTTCGCGCTGGGCTTCGGTACGACCGTGGCCGAACCGGCCTTGATCGCCATCGCCGACCAGGCAGCGGAAATCGCGGCGGGGGGCAACGCGATTCCGTCCACCCAGGAAGCCCGCCAATCCTACGCGCTGGGTCTGCGCCTGACCGTCGCCCTTTCGGTCGGCCTGGCCGTGGTCATCGGTGTGTTCCGCATCCTGAAGGGCTGGCCAATCCAATGGTTCATCATCGCCGGCTACGTCGGCGTGGTGATCATGACCGCCTTCGCCCCGCCGCCGATCATCGGCATCGCCTACGATTCCGGCGGCGTGACCACCTCGACGGTGACCGTGCCGCTGCTGACCGCGCTCGGCGTGGGGTTGGCGCAAACCATTCGCGGCCGCAATCCGATGATCGACGGCTTCGGACTGATCGCCTTCGCCTCGCTGACGCCGATGATTTTTGTAATGGGTTACGGAATGCTCGTCCATGGGTGACATACTCTTCGACTTCGCCCGTACCCTGTTGGAAACCCTCCGCGATGTGCTGCCGATCGCGCTGGCTCTGTTTGGTTTTCAGTTCTGGATTCTGCGGCGGCCGATCCCGCACCTCGGCCGTACCGTGCTGGGCTTCGTCTACGTGTTGCTGGGGCTGGCGTTGTTTCTCGAAGGGCTGGAAGCGGCTTTGTTCCCGCTCGGCCGCTTGATGGCGGCCCAACTCACCGATCCCGCCTTCCTTTACAGGGGCGCCGTCGCGCCTGGGGTACCGCACTGGACGGACTATCTATGGGTCTATATCTTTGGCGCGGCGATTGGCTTCGCGACCACCATCGCCGAACCGGCACTGATCGCTGTGGCGATGAAGGCGTCGGCGGTGTCCGGAGGCACCATCACGGTGTGGGGTCTACGCATCGCCGTGGCGATCGGTGTCGCGATCGGCATCGGTGTCGGCACCTTGCGCATCGTCACCGGGACGCCGCTGCACCTGTACATCATGGCTGGCTATGTGCTGGTGCTGATTCAAACAGCGTTTACTCCGCGGGCTATCGTACCGCTGGCCTACGATTCCGGCGGCGTGACCACGTCCACGGTGACGGTGCCGTTGGTGGCCGCGCTCGGCCTCGGCTTGGCCAGCACGATTCCGGGACGCAGCCCTTTGTTGGATGGTTTCGGCTTGATCGCCTTCGCCAGTCTGTGTCCGATCATCACGGTGATGGGCTATGCCCAACTGGGCGAGTGGCACCGGCGCCGGCGGGCGAACGAGGCAGAATAACTTGGATCATTGAGGGTTAATTCGATGCACTTCAAACTGATCGTGGCCACGGTTGATGAAGACAAGACCGACGCCGTGCTCGATGCCGCGCGGGCGGCGGGCGCCACCGGGGCCACGCTGCTCAACCAGGCGCGCGGCGAAGGTCTCAAGCCGCCGACCACTTTCTTCGGCCTCAGTCTGGAAATGCGCCGGGACGTGCTGCTGCTGTTGGTCGAGGAACATCTCAGCCGGCGGATATTGGAATCGATCGCCAAAGCCGGCGAATTCGACGACACGCCGGGGACCGGCATCGCCTTTCAGGTCGATGTGGAAGACGCCATCGGCGTCAGCCACCAAATCCCCACGCTGACCAAGCTGGTCGAGGACGAGTTATGATCCCAACTCATGAAATCATTCGCGTGCGCGAGGTCATGAAAACCGCGGTGGACATGGTGGATGGATTGACCACCGTGGCTGAGGCGCTGCGGATGATGAAGCACATTGAAACCAAATGCCTGATCGTCAACAAGCGGCACGATGACGACGAGTATGGAATCGTGCTGATTTCCGACATCGCGTGCGAGGTGCTCGCCAAGGACCGCGCGCCGGAGAGAGTCAACGTCTACGAGATCATGTCCAAACCGGTGATCGCCGTGGACCCGTTAATGGACATCCGCTATTGCGCCCGGCTGTTCCAGAAATTCGGACTGTCGCGGGCGCCGGTGATCTCCCAGGGCCGAGTCATCGGCATCATCAGTTACACCGACATGGTGCTGAAGGGGTTATGTGCCGGCATACCCTGTGGCGGCGCCGCATCGCCCGGCTGACGTTCCTCCGACGACTGAGGATGGCTCCCGTGGGCCGCACGAAACGTCAAGGAATCGTGATGAGTATCGCCGCGCAGTAACAACGACTGACGGCGACATTCTTCCGCGAATCCAGACTGCCGAACGTCCCGAACCCAAATCTGGATGGGCCGAAGTCCCATGGCGCGCATCTTCTCCCGGTAGCGCCGATTCGCATTCAATCGGCTCTGATGTGCACTCATGATGACCTCGTCAAGGGTAGCGTGATATACCATGATATACCTGCGCCGCTGGGGTCTTCACGTCCCGTCCGATCTTGCGGCCGTGCAAGCCGCCAGGTCCAACCGCCGGATGCGCGGAAGACCGCACGTCCGGTGGTTTAGGAGTTGCGTAATCCTGTTACCTCCAACCGATCGATTGTTCGGCTGCGGCGATGTCTGACAGAAGTGCGTAACGCGGATTCGTGCAGCAATGCGCGGTGATTGGGCCGATTCGGCCGTGCGGCGGCATCGTTCACGGCGCGGGGAATTCGGCGGATGGTCGCTGCGCTTCGAATCCACCTCACCGTAGATGCCGCAAGCGGCACCCTCAGACGCTGACAAATTGTCACACAGACGATTTGCGCGGCACGGCTGCCTTGAAGCGTGCGGCACAAGAACATGCCGCATGAGCGCCGATCTCGGCCTGCGCGGTTTCCCTCGCCCCGGGGGCCCCCTCGCGCGGGAAAGGGCGCACTACGGCGTCGCTCTGCGACGCTTTCACGGTAACGCTGATAAGGGGCGTTGTTCGTGCGACAAGGGTGTGTTAGCGTGCGCCGAATTGTGCGATGCAACATATTCGGTGCCGGACCGATTCTCGGCTCTGGTACGATGTGGAGAGTTTTCCGTGGGTCAATTTCTCGAGAATCGAACCTTCGACGAGATCCAACTCGGACAGACGGCTGAGCTCCAACGGACCCTGACGCGTGATGATGTGGCCTTGTTCAGCAAGGTGTCGGGCGACCTGAATCCGACCCATGTCGATGGGCAGTATGCCCAGGCCCGCGGTGCCAAAGGCGTCGTCGGTCACAGCCTGTGGGCCACCGGTCTGATCTCGAGTCTGCTCGCCAATGTTCTGCCGGGGCCGGGTGCGGTCTACCGCAGGCAGGACGCGACGTTTCACCGGCAGGTGGAGTTGGGTGATACCTTGACCGCGCGGGTGAGGGTCGTCGAGAAGCAAGCCGAAAACGTCGTGGTGTTCGACTGCGAGGTCGTCAATCAGCGGCTGGAAACCGTGATGCAGGGCCAAGCGGCCGTTCTGGCACCGACCGAGAAGCTGCGAATCGAAGTGCCGGATCTCGCGGATATCTCGGTGCGGCACCATGACAGCTTCAGTGTGCTGTTCGAGCAGGTGGCCACGCTCGATCCGGTGCCGACCGTGGTCGTGCATCCGGTGGACCCGGTCTCTCTGCGAGGGGCGATGGAGGCGGCCGCAAGCAACTTCATCCTGCCTGTCCTGGTGGGGCCGGAGGCCCGCATCCGGGCGGTTGCGGAAGAACACGGCATTGACCTCGACGGCGTGCCGATCGTCGGTGTCGAGCACAGCGACGCCGCCGCCGAACGGGCCGTTGGGCTGATCCGTGAGGGCGCTGCCGAAATCTTGATGAAAGGCAGTCTGCACACCGATGCCCTGCTCAGCGCGGTGCTGGACAAGGTGGCTGGCATTCGAACGGGTCGGCGCATCAGCCACATCTTTGTGATGGACGTGCCGACCTATCCGAAGCTGCTGCTGATCAGCGATGCCGCGGTGAACATCGCACCGGATCTGGAAGCCAAGGCCGACATCTGCCGGAACGCCATCGATCTCGCCCGGACGCTCGGTGTCGACCTCCCGAAAATCGCGATTCTTTCGGCGGTCGAAACCGTTCGCACGCGCATCCCGTCGACGCTTGATGCCGCAGCGCTGTGCAAGATGGCGGACCGCGGCCAGATCCAGGGCGGCATCCTGGATGGACCGCTGGCGCTGGACAATGCGATCAACCCCGAAGCGGCGCGCATCAAGAAGATCGAATCTCGGGTGGCCGGTGTAGCCGACGTACTGATCGCCCCGGACTTGGAGGCCGGCAACATCCTCGCGAAACAGCTCATTTTCCTGGCCAACGCCGAGGCGGCTGGGATCGTGCTCGGCGCTCGCGTGCCCATCGTCCTGACTTCGCGGGCCGACAGTGTCCGGACCCGCCGGGCGTCCGCCGCCACGGCGATGCTACATGCGCACGCCATGCGACGGCAGCCACCGTTAGTGGCATAGAGCCGGCGGGGGATTTGCTGCAGAGGGCTGCGTCAGGCCGCTGCGGTCAGCACCGGCGCCCGGCGGGATTCCCCGCGGCCGATGGTCAGAAGATCCCAGACCAGCAGCACGACGCCAGCCACAGTCACCAGGCCGAACAATAAACGCCAGTGCATGGACTGCTGGAACCACGGCTGATTCTGCGCGGCGAAGTAGCCTTCCCAAGTGGAGCCGCCGACGGCCCGTTCGACGAACGACTGCTCGTAGCCAGCGATCAGCAAGGCGATGGTCATTCCCAGCATGCCCACGTTCAGCAAGGCCAACGCCCATTTCCATTTCCAGCCGTTATCGGGCAGGTCACCGCCCATCCAGACGTCCCCACGCCATTTCTGCACCGCCATGTAGAAGAAGGCGATATTGATCGTGGCATAGGCACCGAAGAAAGCGAGGTGACCGTGCGAAGCCGACCACTGCGTGCCGTGGGTATAGAGATTGATCTGCGGCAGCGTGTGCATGAAGCCCCAGACCCCGGCGCCGAGAAAGTTGCCGAAGGTGTGCGCGATGATCCAGGCCAGTGCCGGATGATTGCGGCTCTTGAACTGGTGCACACCCGCGTCGTACACCGAATGCACCACCATCGCGACCAGCGGGATCGGCTCCAGTGCAGAGAAGAAGCCGCCGATCGAGAACCAGTAATCCGGCGTGCCGATCCAGAAGTAGTGGTGTCCCAGCCCCAGGATGCCGGAGCCGAACATCAACGCCACCTCGATGTACAGCCAGGTCTGCACGATCTTGCGGCGCGCGCCCAACAGGTGCATCAGCGACCAGGCCATGATGCAGCCGACCAGCACCTCCCAGGTGGCCTCCACCCACAGATGGATGACCCACCACCACCAGTATTGGTCGGCGGTAACGTTGGTCAGGTAGAACATGCCGGCGCAGTACAGTCCGGCCAATGCCACCAGGTCCAGCGTCAATACGCCGGCGATGCCGGACCAGCGGCCTTTCATGAAGGTTCCAGCGACGTTGTAGAAGAACACCAACATCACCGCGACGATGCCGATATCGGCCCAGCGCGGCGCTTCGATGTATTCGCGGCCCTCGTTGATGAACCAGATGCTGGTGTCTTTGCCGGGTCCGGTCTGGATTAGCAGGTAGACCAGTACCACCAAGGTGACCGCTGCGGTCAGCACATAGAATGCGATCTCGCCGAGTTTCAGTCCGGCAATCTCGGTTCCGCTTTCCTCTTCCAGGAACCAGTAGATCGAGCCGATGAAACCGTACAGCAGCCACACCACCATCGCGTTGATGTGGACCATCCGGTTGACGTTGAAGTCGATGATACCGTGTAAGAACTTGGGCGCGACGAACTGTATCCCGGCCAGCATGCCGAACAGAATCTGCGCCAGGAACAGGACGACTGCGACGGCGAAATACTTTACGGCCAGTTGTTGCCCGCCGTTCAGGTGGGGGCTGTCGAGAGCGTCGAATGTGGAAGCAATCCTGCCCGGGAGAGCGGCGACGGAATAGATCATGGCTGCACCTGTGAATTCAGAGTCTTGAAGTTATGTGGAAATCCGTTGGTGTCGATGGCGGACATCCATTTCAGGAAAGCGAGGACGCCGCGGGCTTCCTCGTCGGTCAAACCCTGGTTGGGCATGACCCGTCCGGAACCGTAAGTGCGCGCATTGCCGGTGGGGTCTTTCAGGAACGCCAGCATCAGGGTTTCGCGGTTGGCCGCATTGATCCAGCCCGGATCAAGCCAGGCTTTGGTCAGGTCGGGTGCGTAATAGGCGCCGTTGC
>JALORT010000094.1 GCA_025458755.1 Methylotetracoccus sp. | reverse complement strand
CCCAAAGCCTTCGCCGATCAGCAAGACTTTCGGCAAAAACGAGCCGAAACCAGGTCCTACTCCGAGGGCGGATAATACTGCTCCGATTCGACTCCAGCTTGTCTTTGGGCGAGGTTCGACCGTGAGAACGCTCGCGCTGGTTCCACATCGCCGCGATGGTATGCCAATCAATCTTGAAGTTGTGACCACAAAAGGAACCTTGCCTCTCACCGAATGGAGCGAGGATGCGTACCAGCCCATTCCGGTCTCA
This sequence comes from Methylotetracoccus sp., assembly GCA_025458755.1. Taxonomy (GTDB): domain Bacteria; phylum Pseudomonadota; class Gammaproteobacteria; order Methylococcales; family Methylococcaceae; genus Methylotetracoccus. The sequence goes on along the minus strand of JALORT010000094.1, from coordinate 7,214 downwards.
GAGTTCCCTGATGCACTCTCGGAAGGTTTGGTCTGGCAAGCGCGTGAGGGTGACCAGCGATGGCGTTGGGAGCTAACCAGACGGGAACTCTACGTGCTCGCCGCCGGCGACGAGTTCGGCTTGCACGGTTTCGTAACCCGCCGGTATGACCAAAGCCTGTGGCTAAACGCAAGGCATGTGGTTCTGGCGAAGGAGAACTTGCGTGAACCGGTTATCGCTGCCCTCGCCGAGGCCGGCTGCCAGCCGCCAGTGGTCTGTGATACCACGACGCCCGGCGTTCCGTCCGGCTGGATTCTGATTCGTGACGTGATCCCGACCCGAGCGGTGCCAATGCGGGAGGAACGAGACCCGTTAAATGTCTTGTGTCCGGCACACGAAATTGAGCCGCAGCTCGTGGGTGGTATCCGGCTGGAAAGGAATGTCTGGCTCGCCGGATTTGCCCCTCGCATCCGCTTCAATGGAGAGTTGGAAGAGGGCTTCGAAGTTCGGATCGATAGCCATCAGGCGCAGCTTGCGGCTGATGGCGCGTTTGAGGCGCCGGGTTGGGATCAGGAGGGTGAACACCGTCTCTGGTACGCTGGGCAGGCGGTAACGTATGTGCTTCGCGCGATGGAGGAAGAGTGGGATCACTGGCAGGCGTATGATCTTGGCACCGGCGCCGCGATTTGCGGCGCGACCACGCACTGGCTTGATGGCGCCCATTGGCGACAAGTCTGCATCCCTGCGGCAAATCCGCTGCTGGTAGGATCGCGTCCGGGAGAAATCTTCTACTGTCAGCCCCGGACTGACGTGCGCTCGGAGACGATTCTTACGCTGGTTCCGTTTGCGCCAGTTTGGGCGCTGCCGCTTGAGCCAGTCCATGCGGACAAGCGTTCTGCCCGCCTCGTGTCACTGGAATTGCTGGAGCCGGCTACAGCGGCTGAACCTACCAAGCGCAGTCCACAAATGAGTGAAGCAATACGCAGGTGGGTCACTGCCATCAACGACGCCGGGCGGAAACAACTCGCGTTGTCGGCGGAGAGCGACGCCACTAAGGCGCTTTGGCGGCGTTACCGGGCCATCGCCAAACAACTTTGGAAACAGGGGAGCAAACGGCGATGAAGGCCAACGAACTGTTGCTATGGATGTCGGCGCGCCGCGAAGGCTCTTGGCAACAATTCCGCGCTGCCGTGGAGGAGCTTCATTCTCCGGAAGACGGGTCGGAACTCAATGATACCGGACCGCCAACCAGTGACGAGTTTCGGCGGTATCAGCGGTTTCGTTTGGACTTTGGCAGTCTCGGTCATGCCGAATTTTTCGCTCGCGAGTGTGAGAACGGCTGGCGCATTGCTCCTCCGACCCTCGCCGCGCATCCGGTGCCGAACGGATTCCGGGCGGTCTTGTGCGGGGCGCGCTCGCCCGCATTACTTGACCGTCTGCTTCGTACCGGTGAGCAACTCGCAGTAGAAGTCTGTAGCGTTCGGGGCGTACCAGACATTGTCCGCTTCACTGCTCCCGAAATAGGCTCACTTGAATCTTTAGCAATTCAATCAAGTATTCGTTTCCAGCCCGACGCGCCGCTGGCCATTCTCTCCCATCTGCCACCCTGCGATCCGCCGCCCCGGCAGCATCCTCAATCCGAGTTCCCGGAAGGCGCTGGCTGGCGGATTCGAGAGTTTGACCCAAGCTCAGTTAGATGGCGGGCCAGCGAGCGCCAGCGTGCGTGCATCGCCCCCGCTGGTTTGTTCGAATTCCAGCTTTATGACCAGTGGCGGTACTTCCTCCGCAGGGGCGGTCGAACCTACAAGATGCCGCGTGCAATTGCGGTTTACGTGCTGCTTCGGCGCCATCGTCGGAGGCTACTCCGATACGACTCGGAAACCCGTACATTGAGCCTACCAGGCGCTTGCCGGCCCCCGCGACTCCTCGAACGGGGACTGGTCCTTTGCTCTGGGCTACCACCCACTTTTGACCCGGCAACCTCCCGCCTCACCTACGCCGACATCTCGCCCGACATAGCGCGATTCGCCGCCGAACTCCTACGCCAACCGCTCGCATGAATAATCCGCTCGCCCTCTTTCGCAACCTACGCGACCTGTACTTGCGCTACCTCGACAGCCCCTTCGACCTCCGTTACCGGGATTTGGTCCGAGAACGCCGCGCGCTGCTGGACCGCGACGGCTACCTGTGGCGCGAACCGCTGATCGAACCGGTGCCCGCCTACCCCCTGTGCGGGCGAGATTTCCGCGGCATGGCGCATGGGCTTCTGGATGCGTCTTGGGGCGCGTCAAAAGCGGACGAACTGGCCGATTTCGTCGCGTGCGGCGCCTTCCCTGCGGGCTTGCAACCCTATGAGCATCAGCAAAACGTCTTCGAACAGTCAGTTGTGCATGGGCGGGATGTCGTGGTGACCACGGGCACCGGTTCCGGTAAGACCGAGTGCTTCGTGCTACCGGTAACAACGGCACTTGTCCAGGAATCGGCGGCGTGGGGCGCACCTGGCCCGCGAGACGCGCATTGGGATTGGTGGAATCACTACACGATGAACGGCAACCAGCGCCGGTGGGAACCGCGGATTCCGCAACGCGCGCACGAGGATTGCGCCAGCCGCCCCGCTGCCATTCGGGCTTTGCTGCTGTACCCTCTGAATGCGCTGGTCGAGGACCAACTGATTCGACTGCGGGAATCGCTCGACAGTCCGCCAGCCCGCGCGTGGTTGGATGCGCATCGCCAAGGGAACCGCTTTTACTTCGGGCGCTACACCGGACGGACGCCCATTTCGGGTGACCGGAACGCCGACAATGCGCGGCTCAGAACCGAGTTGCGCGAAATGGAACGCGACGCCGGACTCGTCGTCAGCAATCCTGAAGCTCGCCGATTCTTCCCGACCATGGACGGTGCAGAGATGTGGTCACGCTGGGACATGCAGGACGCCCCACCGGACTTGCTCATCACCAACTACTCGATGCTCAACATCATGTTGATGCGGGGTATCGAAGCGGGGATGTTTGACGCCACGCGCCGGTGGCTTGAAGGCGACCGGAACCGCGTGTTTCACCTTGTGGTGGACGAACTGCACACGTATCGCGGGACCCCTGGAACGGAGGTCGCCTACCTTTTGCGCGTGCTGCTCGACCGTCTTGGGCTGGGGCCAGAGTCCGACCAGCTCCGCATCATCGCCTCGAGCGCCTCGCTGGAGGGTGGCGTGCGCGGCCTGAATTACCTGCAAGAGTTCTTTGGGCGAGATGGCAGTCGCTTTTATGTTGAGCGCGGCACGCCGCGGACTCCTGACATGACCGCAATACCTGCCATCCGAGCGCACACAGGGGCTTTTCGCGATTATGCGCATGCGCTTACCACCGCTGGAACGGATACCACAGTCTCCGCTAGAGATCTCCATCAAGCAGTCGGGTGCGGCGCACCGAGTGATGAGGCCTCCACAGAGGAACTCTTATACGCTGTCGCAGAACAAACGCGAGCGGCTGAAGCGCTCCGTGCAGCTTCGCGATGTCCCGATAGCAGCAGTTTGCGTCCGCGAACGCCCGAGCAGATCGGTGCTGCTCTCTTTGGTGACGTGACGACCGAGGAAGACCGCCGAGATCGCCAAAGTGCGGTCGAAGGCATTTTGGCGTGCCTTGCATCCGCTCGTGGGTCGGCGGGCGCCGCGCCACTCCCACTGCGCAGTCACCTGTTCTTTCGGAACGTCCAAGGGATCTGGGCCTGCACCAATCCGCAATGCACTGAAGTCACGGGACGCACCGAGCCGTGCCCGGTCGGTTCACTCCATTATCAACCGACGCTGAGTTGCCGGTGCGGCTCGCGTGTGCTGGAACTACTCACATGCGAAGCGTGTGGTGAAGTTTTTTTCGGGGGCTACCGCCGGCTAGACCCTCAGAACCCCGGCGCATACTTCCTCAGCGCGGATCATCCCGACCTCGAAGCGTCCCCGGACATGTCGTTCCTTGACCGCGAGTATGAGAACTATGCAGTCTTTTGGCCTTCGGCGAAACAAACCCCGCTGACGCCACAGTGGCAACAGGCAGGTATACAGCGCCGATGGCGCTCCGCTGACCTCTCACCAGCGGACGGCGCGGTTACCCTCGGCGGGGGTAACGGCTATCTTTACCACGTTTCCGCCGGGCATGGGGCCAACCCACCGACGGACGACAGTGCCCGCCAAGCTTATCCCTCGCGGTGTCCAAGATGCGATGCGGATTGGTCTCGCCGCACACGCCTGGCATCGCCCGTTCGGGTCATGCGCACGGGTTTCCAGAAAATCGCGCAAGTGCTTTCCGATGCGCTGCTCCGCCAGATGCCAGCGACGACACAGCGATCCAATCGAAAACTGGTCGTGTTCTCGGACAGTCGGCAAGATGCCGCCAAGTTATCGGCAGGTATGAGATTCGCCCATTACCGCGATGCGCTTCGGCAATCGTTGGCTGGCGCCATCCGAACGGCTGGACGAGGAACGCTGGCATTTCGAGATCAGCTTGCTGGTCAAGCTCTGGACAACAAACGGATGGCTCTTGCGGCAGAGTTCGCGGCGGCCCACCCGACTGAAGCACAAATCCTTCTCGGTGCGTCCAACGCCGCTTTTGCCAATCTGTCCGCGCCAGGAGTTGGACAACTTACCTACGCCCAAGCAGCGCAACAAATACTCCTACGCGGCGAACACGGACCGTTTCCGATTCCACAACTCACGGTGGATATTGCCGCGCTGCTGCTCGCCCGCGGGATGAATCCTGGTGGGTTCGGTCAGGACGTTTTATGGACTGACCCCGAGCATCATAGTCCGTGGCGCGAGCTTTACGAGTGGCATTCAGCAGGCCAGCCCGCCCCACGCCTTAACCTTTCGCCTGAACAGAAAAACCACCTTCGTCGGATCGATAGCGCCATCCTGACCGAGGCGATGGACATTGTCTTCGCCTCTGGTCGGCGCAGCATCGAGGCCTTGCGCATCGCGCTCGCAACCACTGACCGCGTGAAATTCTCAGCGTCTACCCCGTTAGTCCAAGAAGTCGCGGACGGCGTGATTCAACTCTTGGGTTCCCGGCGCAGCCGCATTTCGACACGCGATGCCAACACCCTGCAAAATTTACCGCGCTACGTTGTGGCTTACATCCATGCCGTTGCCGACCACAATAGAAAAGACCCGCAGACGCTCGAGCGGGAAGTCATTGGTTATCTGGAACAGTGCAGTGTGCTATCTCCGGCCCAGACCGGGGTACTTTTTGCCGAGCAGCTTTGCCTCATGCGACCCGGAGAGCAGTTCTACGCCTGTCCCCAATGTCGGCGTGTGCATCTTCATCGCGCAGGCGGCTTCTGTATTGAGTGCCGTGTTCCTCTTGCTGCCCCGCAGCCTCTCAGCGCAGTTCCCGTAGATGCCGATTACTACAACTTCCTCGCTACCCAGGCCGGCGACGTGTTCCGCCTGAACTGCGAAGAACTCACCGGCCAAACCAACAAGGCCGAGGCGCGTAATCGTCAGCGGCTTTTCCAGGGTATCTGCCTTCCGCAGCCCACGGAGGAGCCGCTGACCGACGAACTGGACCTCTTGAGCGTCACGACGACGATGGAAGCCGGTGTGGACATCGGATCGTTGCTGGCCGTGATGATGGCGAACATGCCGCCGATGCGCTTCAACTATCAGCAGCGTGTCGGTCGTGCAGGACGGCGCGGTGCCGGACTCGCCGTGGCGCTGACGCTCTGCCGGGGACGTAGCCATGACGATTATTACTTCCAGCGACCCGACCGCATCACGAGCGATCCCCCACCGCAACCCTACGTGGACTTGCGCCGCCGCACCATCGCGCAGCGGGTGTTAAATAAGGAAGTGCTTCGCCAAGCGTTTGTCGATCTAGGCCTGTTCGTCGGTAGCGGTGGTGACAATGTTCATGGCGAATTCGGCAATGCGGAGGCTTGGCATCAGCCAGCCAGCGCCACAACGACGGCGACGGTAGAAGATCAGGTCCGTGGCTGGATCGCCGCCAACAGCGCGACCATTGACCGAACCTGTGATGTACTACTCGTCTTCGCGCCACATCTACAAGCCGAAAAGCAGGAATTGCTTAACTTCGTGAGCCAGCGCCTAGTCAACGAAGTCAGCCGCGTGGCAACCGACGCGCGCTTCACGCAAGACTCACTGAGCGAGCGGCTCGCCAATGCTGGTCTGCTGCCGATGTTTGGTTTCCCGACGCGCGTCCGCCTGCTTTATCACGACAACCCCAATCAATCCCACGGGTGGCCGCCAGAGGATGTGGTAGACCGTGACTTGGATATCGCCATCGGCCAGTTTGCACCGGGTGCGGAAACCGTCAAGGATGGAGTGGTTCACACCGCTGCTGGAGTGGTGAGCTACCGACGTATGGGGAACCAGACACGCGAGCAGCCCGATCCACTCGGCCCACGCATACCAATAGGCATTTGCTATCAGTGTCAGGCAGTGGATTTCTCGATGCCATCTCGCAATGACTGTCCAGCGTGCGGGGCACCGCTTTCCAACGCCCCCGGACAAGATTTCCATGTGGTGCAACTCGCGCAACCGCATGGCTTCCGCACCCTTTACGAAGGCGGACGAGACTTCGATGGGGTCTTCGAGTGGACGCCGCGAGCCTCCCGACCAAAGACCGACGCCGAACCGTTGCCCATGATCCCGCATCTAAATGCCGAGTTTTGGGCCGAAGAGCCGCGCCAAGTGTGCATTGTGAACGACAACGCCGGCCGGTTGTTCCAATTCGAGCGGCTGGCTAGCGGGCAAACCTGGGTGACGAAAGATGCAGTAAAGCAAATCAATGAGCAACGTGCGGAGGCTCGGCTTGCGACCGTCTCGGTACAGTATGCGGCCGGAATTGCGCCGGATGTCCGCGCGCTCGGCTCGCTCAAGCAAACAGATTTGTTGGTACTCGGCTTGCGTGATGTGCCAACCACCTTGAATCTGGACCCACGCCGAGTCGAGGGGCGGGCTGCGCTCTACTCCTTTGGATTCCTGTTGCGCCGCGCCGCCGCCGCTTGGTTGGATGTCAATGAGTGGGAGTTGCGCGTTGGATTGCGCGTCGTTCGTAATCCGCAGGGGAACCTCGTCGGGCAAATTTTCCTCTCTGATGCCTTGGAGAATGGGGCAGGTTACTGCTCGCAATTCGGTAGCACTGCCCAAATGGAGGAACTGCTCCGGCGTGCCGACGACCTTGCGACATCCCTGAACGACCCCGCTTTCGCAGGCAACCACGCGGACCGAT
>JALORT010000093.1 GCA_025458755.1 Methylotetracoccus sp. | reverse complement strand
CGATTGGACTGATGATCGGGCGTTGGACGAGATTGCTGGAAACGCGAGCGTCCACAATCAGGCGATCACGGCGGCGTGAGTACAGTTACCAACAAGTCGCAGCCTTCTTCGGCTTGCATTTACGACCGTCGGCCCGATCGTTCGGGCCCGTCGCAGACGCAGGTACAGGGGCTTGCGTGACTCTCAATTCCATTGATGCCCGTGTCCAAAGCCAAACTCTCCAAGTCTATCGACGCCGTTTCTGACGAAGACATCACCAAGATCGTTCAGATCTGTCACGACGCACCCCATCGCGTTCTCGGTCCGCACCGCTCCCCGGATCGACAATCGACCATCGTCCGTGTCTTCATGCCGGATGCCCGGCGCGCCAGCGTTCGCCTTCGAGGACCACGGACGCGTGACTACCCGATGACGCGGATTCACGCTGAAGGCTTCTTCGAAGTGGTGTTGCAGATCCCGGGCGAAAACCTCAGCTACCTCGTAATCGTCACCACCGACCAGGGCGAGACGGTCGAATACAGCGACCCCTATGCGTTCGACGAACCCTGGTTCACGACGGAGGACGAGGACTCGTTGTTGCGGGGGACGCATTGCCGGCTCCATGAGAAGCTGGGCGCTCATCTGCAGAGGCGAGGAGGCAGCGAAGGCGCAGCGTTCGCCGTATGGGCGCCCCATGCCGAGCGTGTTAGCGTGGTGGGCACGTTCAATCACTGGGACGGGCGGCGCCACCCGATGCGGCGCCTGCCGCGCTCCGGCGTGTGGGACTTGTTCGTTCCTGACGTCAGCGAAGGGGATCTTTACAAATTCGAGATCCGGTCGTCCCAGGGTCACGTTTTCCTGAAAGGCGACCCATTTGCCCGCCGGACCGAACTCGCGCCCGCGACCGCATCGATCGTCACGAACCTCGAGCGGACATTTTGCTGGTCCGACGCGGCATGGATGAACGGTGAACGCGCGCGCCTGACGAACCACGCTCACTTGGTCATCCGCCGGTTCGACCGGCTCTCCTCCGCTACATCCGGCGAACTCGGTGACGATCTGAGCGGGGTAACGGGACCGGCTATGGCCGCCGCGCTCACCGAGTGGCGCAAGCTGGGAACCACCCATGTAGAGCTGACCACGGAGCCTGACGGGCATTCTTCGAAAAATGCTGGCGTGTTCGCACCGAGCGAGGATCGCCAAACACCAGAACGCCTGATGGCGTTCATCGACGGCTGCCATCGTGCTGGTCTCGCTGTGATCCTACCCGTTCCAGATTCAACGGCACCGCAACGATATTCAGAATTGGCGTGGTTCGACGGCTCACCGCTCTTCGAAACCGACAGTGATGCAGCGGCGAACGTCCTCGATATCAACAAGCCTGAAGTGCGAAGTTTTCTGCTGTCGAATGCAAGGTATTGGTTCACGTGTTATCACGCCGACGGCTGGCGAACCGATCTTCGCACCGCTCGTGTAATTCGACAACTGGCCGAACTGGACCCCGAAGAGTTTGCTGGTGTGCCCATCTTTGTGCGCGAAGAAGGAGCGCTTCTCCGACTATCGGAGCACGAAGTCGCGCGGCTGGTCGCCGGCCGGCATGATCACCCGCACGCCCTCCTCGGCCCCCGTTACTTAGCCAACACACGCGAATTGACCATCCGCGCGATGCTCCCCGGCGCCGACCGCGCCTGGGTCAGGTTCCCTGAAGACCCGCGGCTTCTGTACGAGCTTCACCGCATCCACGGCGACGGCCTGTTTGAAACAACGCTGAGCGATAGTGACGAATGCAGCCAAGCCTACCGGTTGATAATACTGGATGGAGACGGACGCTGCGAAGAACGGCTAGACCCCTACGCGTTTACCGTCTTCGAATTCTCCGATATGGATCAACGGCTATTCGGCGCCGGCCGGCACTACCGCATTTACGACAAGCTCGGAGCACACCTGCGATGCCATGGCGAAACGACCGGCGTCCGTTTTTCGCTCTGGGCGCCGAGCGCCGACGGCGTCAGCGTGGTCGGCCCATTCAACCGGTGGGACGGGCGGCGCCACCCGATGCATCGGCACGGCCTATCCGGCGTCTGGGAGATTTTCATCCCTGAGCTGGGTGAGGGGGAGATTTATAAGTTCGAAATTCGCGCCCGCAATGGCCATACCTATTTGAAGGCCGATCCCTACGCCTTCTATGCCGAGGTGTCACCGGCTACCGCCAGCATCGTTTACCGTCTGCAAGGCGCTCATCCATGGCAGGATCAGACGTGGATGGAACAGAGACGCCGTACCCGCACCTGGGAGCAACCGCTCACCATTTACGAGGTTCATATCGGATCGTGGATGAGGGACGGTGATCGGCAGGCTCCAGGTTACCGGGCAACGGCCGAACGGCTGATTGCGTATGTCAAGGAGGTGGGTTTCACCCACATCGAACTGCTGCCCATCACTGAGTATCCGTACGAACCCTCCTGGGGTTACCAAGTCACTGGCTACTATGCCCCAAGTTCACGCTATGGCCGGCCGGAAGACTTGATGTATTTCATCGATCTTTGTCATCAAAATGGAATCGGCGTGCTGCTGGACTGGGTCGCCGGCCACTTTCCGAAGGACGCCCATGGCCTCGCATGGTTCGACGGCACGGGGCTATATGAGCATGAAGATCCCCGCAAAGGAGAGCACCGCGACTGGGGCACGCTGATCTTCAATTATGGCCGGCATGAAGTCGCCAATTTCCTGACTGCCAATGCGCTGTTCTGGTTGGAACACTACCATTTCGACGGGCTCCGGGTCGATGCCGTAGCGTCGATGCTCTATCTCGACTACTCGCGCACCAATCCCGGCGACTGGATTCCGAACCAGTACGGCGGTAGGGAGAATCTCGAAGCGATCGACTTTTTGAGGCAAACGAATACCGTCGTCCATCGGGATTTTCCGGGCGTGATGATGATCGCGGAGGAATCGACCGCTTGGCCGAATGTGTCGAGACCCGTTGAGCAAGGCGGTCTCGGCTTCGGCTACAAATGGAACATGGGCTGGATGCACGATGTCCTCACCTACCTCGGCACCTCCCCGGAGGACCGCAAGCACCATCACCACCAATTGACGTTCAGTCTCGTCTACGCCTTCGCCGAGAATTATGTGCTATCGCTCTCGCATGATGAGGTGGTGCACATGAAGCACTCGCTGCTGAACAAGATGCCCGGCAGCGAATGGGAGCAATTCGCGAACCTTCGCCTGCTGTACGCGTTCATGTATGCGCACCCGGGCAAAAAGCTGTTGTTCATGGGCGCCGAATTCGGGCAACGCGGCGAGTGGAATCATGCCGCCAGCTTGGAGTGGGACCTCCTGGAGCGGGAGCCGCACCGGTGTCTCGCGGCCTTTGTCCGCGACTTGAACTCGCTCTACCGCTCAGATCCGGCTTTCTTCGAGGTCGACTTCAGAGCGGTCGGTTTCGAGTGGCTGGAAGCGGACAACGCCGAGGAGAGTGTCGTCACCTTCCTTCGAAAGGCCAAGGACCCGAGAAACACACTCCTGTTCGTGATGAATTTCTCGTCGGTGTCACGACCGTGGCACCGGATCGGCGTTCCTTTTCCGGTTTATTACCAGCTGGTCTTCAACACGAATGCCAGCCGTTACGGAGGCGCCGATACAAATCCCACGCTGACCGCCGTTGCAGCGGAGGAACGGCCATGGCACGGGCGCGAGTTCTCCATCACGCTCCCGCTCCCGGCATTGAGCGCAGTGATACTGAGGCCGGCACCGCCCATCGCCTGATCCGACGTCGCTCCAGCGGCGGCACGCCATTGAGACCCCGGGGGGCAGCGGGCTGGCCGCAGCCAAGGCACGCTACACATCCCTCCTGCCCGAACTAAGCCGAGCGGAACCGCGCCACGCAAGAGATTTCGCGGTCCGCGAGGTCTTTCACGGTCACGCACGGCATCGCGTCGTCAGCCAGCAAAGCCGGTAAAATCATAAGCTAGGACTACAAAAATTTTGACAATAACGCTTTTTCGCTTATCCTAACCCTGCGGACCGATATCCGCCGATAACGGAGGTACTTATGATTTTAACGAAACGATTCTTCAACTTTTTGTTTTTGTTGTCTTTTCTTGGTGGCGTTCCGACCGTCAAGGCGGTCGCCGCGGACCGCGTGACAGTGGGAACCGCATCCTTCTATGCGGAGCGATTCCACGGCCGACGGACCGCCAGCGGTGAGCGATACAACATGCACGACCTGACCGCGGCGACGGTACGTACCCACTACCCACTGGGCACGGTCCTTCGCGTCACCAATCTCGGCAATCACCGTAGCGTGCAGCTGCGGGTGAATGACCGCGGCCCGCTCCCGCGGGGACGACTTCTCGATGTGTCCAAGCGGGCGGCCACGGAACTCGGCTTCCTGAGTGCGGGCCTGGCTCGGGTAAAAGTCGAAGTGCTGAATTGGGGTGGCGCATAGGCTTCCACGGACCGAAATGAAAGACTCTAACATCGGAAAAACTCGGAAAAGCCCGAATTTTTCGGCGATGTTACTAGCTTACAACGCTGCTAATGCAGCGGGTCGTCTTTGAAAGCGTGAGTGCACCGCTTCGTTGGTTGGACATGGATGTCCCGGGGAAGCTCGCGCTACCGTCTGCCCCCCGGTCAGCGAAGAGGTGTGCGTTGCGCGGTCTGATGTTCGCCGGCCCATCGCCGGCGGCCGCGCGCGAGTCATTCGCACGATATCACCCTGCAACAGCTTTGCTCATTCCGGAATAGGCTCGCCCTGCGGTTCCCATTGTTCGATTAAATGCTGAGCGGACTCGATCTCGGCCCGAGTCATCCGTTTGAGCAGTGCCTGTTTGGCTTTTCCCGCCTCGGGGTGCCCTTGGCGCTCGGCGAGACCGAACCACATCATCGCCTTGAGCGTGTCACGCGGGACACCGTGACCCTCTTCATACATGGCGCCCAGACTGTACTGAGCATCGACACCGCCTTGTTCTGCGGCCTTGCCCAGCCAAGACGCGGCTTCGGCGTAGTCCTGATTCACGCCCTGCCCCCGGTAGTACATCACCCCCAGATTGTATTGTGCTTCCCCGTCGCCCTGCTCAGCCGCACGGCGGAACCATTTGGCCGCCTCGGCGTAATCCCGGGGGACACCCAGTCCCTCTCCATACATACTGCCCAGGTTGAACTGCCCCCATGCGTCTCCCTGCTCGGCTGCCTGTCGATACCATCGGACCGCTTCTTCGTAGTCCCGGGCGACACCTAAACCTTTTCGGTACATGACGCCGAGATTGTTTTGCGCCAAGGCATCTCCCCGTTCGGCAGCGCGCTGGTACCACCGCGCCGCTTCCGCATAGTCTTGATGAACCCCGTTGCCTTCGAAGTACATGCCAGCCAGGTTGAACTGAGCAAGCAGTTCACCGTGATCCGCCGCCAAGCGATACCATCGAGCCGCCTCCGTGTAGTCCTGCGGGACGCCCAAGCCTTCGTCGTAAAGGAGGCCGAGCTGATACTGGGCTTTCACATAACCTTGCTCGGCAGCCTTTCGGAAAAAGTCCGCAGCTCGCGAGTGGTCTCGCGGAATTCCCTGCCCTTTCGACATCAGCAAGCCCAGACTGTACTGCGCCGCAGCGTACCCTCCTTCAGCCGCCCGGCGATACCAGTGAACGGCCTCGTCGTAGTCCGGCGCCCCCCCCTCACCTGACGCGTAAAAGTCGCCCAACCTTGTTTGAGCTCCCGGATCGCCCCTCTCCGCATCCGCCCGAACGGCACCCCAGTCTTCCGATGACACGTTCGATAGTTCCTCGTTGGGTTCAGACTGCAGGGTCGTGCCGCCGTGCGGCCAAAGAACGATGCCGCCTGCAACACCAACGCCGATCAGAAGAAACGCGATCAGTACATTCAGGGAGACCGGTTTACGGCCTTGAGGCGACTTGTTTGGCATGGACAGGTACATCAGATCAATCAACTTACAAGAAACAATACGCGCGACAAACCGCGAGACATTTGCGAAGGTTCGCAAAACATCGGAAGACGTCAAGGTTAACGCCGCGGTGTGAACTAAAAAAACAAGGTTTGGTGACACTGATCGCGGCAGCTCAACGAATGCTCGTCGAGACGGCAAACCACAATCCAGTCAGTGCTGAGTGGGCGCTCTCCACGGCGCTTGCCGACCAATGAGTTCACGGCGGGCGAGGATCGACATCGTGAAGGCGGTCGAACTTTTGCTGCTGCAGCACCGCTTTCTCAGTCTAACACAAGGGATCGACGTCCGAACGCAGGAAAACGAAACGCCGGTACGCCTTCGTCAAACGCCGAGAAGTTCGCGCAGCCGCATCGCGTTCCGCTGGGCATAGTCCCCGTAATTGTTATTGAACAGCACGTGGACGCTCATAGCCGCCGAGGCGAGGGTCCGAACCCGGTGGGACAGATCAGCAAGCTCGTACTTCGAATACAGGTACTTGAACCTTTCTGCTGCGGACGGCAATCCTGGTACGTCCCAGGTTGCGGCATTCCTCCCGTGTAGACGCACCATCGCCGTCGAGGCGGTCACCTCCCACAGCGCCGGAATACTGCTCGCAAAACCTTGCGGTTCGTCGGCCACGACATGCGCGAAATCTTGCTGCCGCTCGAACTCGAATACCGCGCTTCGACGTTTCTCCTCGAACCACGACGTGTGGCGGAATTCAACGGCAATCGGCAACCCATCCAGCCTACGTTGACACGCTAGAATATGCGCGAGGTTGGATTCCCGGTACACGAACCAGGGCGGAAACTGGAACAGCAGAAGACCCGGCTTGCCGCTGTCGCGCAGCGGCCGCAGGGCCAACAGAAAGCGGGCCCACAGCTCGTCCAAGAGCTCTCCAGGAATATCCCTGTAGTACAAGTTTTTCTAATCGACCGGTCCGAGTGCCTCGCGGATGTCCTTCGGCAGGGCCGCGGGCGGCGTTTGGTGCTGCGTGAACAACCGGAACGCTTTGATGTTGAACAGGAAGCCCTCCGGCGTCCTGCTGACCCAAAGCACGGAGTTTTGGGCAGAAGGCAGCGCATAGTACGAACTGTCCACCTCGACCAGCGGAAACCGGCTGGCATAATAGCGAAGCCGCTCCTCGGCTGTGTTGGCCAAGGGCGGATAAAACAGCTTCGAGTCGATCAGGCTCTTGTCGGTCCAAGAAGCGGTGCCGATGAGAATACTGCTCATAGGACTGCTGCGTGTATTGCCACAAAGACGATGCGAACTCAGCTCGTCACGTCTGGGCCAGGACAATAGCCGCGAGGAATGTTGATGTCGAGCTCGTTTCCTGTTCGTCCTCGACAGATGGCTCTCGTCATCGTCGATATGCAGCGCTACTTCACGCAGCCCGATCATCCATTCGGCCGTCTTTCCAGTTCGCGGGTTGAAGGCGGAATTGCCGGCTACTTCGCGCGGCTGGATACGGCGGTGATTCCCCATATCCAATGGCTGCTGCGCGCGTTTCGCCAGAGAGCCTGCCCCATCTTTTACACCCAACTCG
>JALORT010000092.1 GCA_025458755.1 Methylotetracoccus sp. | reverse complement strand
GCTCCGGTACGAGCCTCGTGGCTCTGGCAGGCGGCGCGGACTCTTAAGCGCCTCTGGAACGACTGGCGTTCGAGCATGCGCGGCTGGATGTGACGTGTCGACGGCCGCGGCGAGCAGGCTGGCGGTGAAATAGCCAATTTCGCAATAGTGCGATACGCCTTCGTGCCTCGAGGTGCGCCTTTGGAATGCTGAAACGACGAGCATTGCAGCGCGGACGCAGCGGGTATACCTTCTCCCCGCGGAGAGAGCCGGTCTCTGTGATGTCCAACGAATTGGCTGTGGTAGCACCCATGACGCGAGGGGTCGGTGCATCACATCGCGCAAGGTTTTAGAGGAACCGCCGCATCACCCGCAGACGCTCAACGCTGTTCGCCGCTGCACGGTATTAGCCGGCAACTTGGCGGGCCGTGTCTGTGCGCGCGGCTCAGCCGCGAATCCTGTTTGCCTTCTGCGCTCATGCGCGCCACTGAGAAACGCGATTATGGAATTCAAGCCCTACGAAGTCATTCTGCTGTTACTCGCGACGATCGGGCCCCTGAAAGTGACGATCGTGTGCGCGACGCTTACCGCCGGTGCGAGTCCGGAATTTCTCAAACAGGTCGCATCGCGGTCGGTGTTGATTGCTCTGACCGTGTGCATCGTTTTCGCGGTTCTCGGTGAGGCCATTCTGAAGGTGTTCCATGTTTCCCTTCCGGCATTTCAGATCGGCGGCGGAATCATCATGATGTTGTTTTCTATCGAAATGGCGATGGAGAATAAGGCGGACAAAAAGGCCGATCAACTGCCCGTTGAACCGTCAATGGATATTGCCGCCTATCCGCTCGCCGTTCCGCTGATGGCCTCGGTGTCGGGGCTTGTCGCGATCGTTTCATTGATCGCCCAGATGGAGCATGATCTCCAGGGTCTTCTTTACGTGTCGGGCCTGATCGTCTTGATCATGGCGCTGAACTATGCCTGTCTGCGATCCAGCAGGTTCCTGGTCAAGGCGCTGGGCCCGGCCGCCCTCATGGTGATCAGTAAGATCATGGGCGTCATTTTGGTGGCCCTTTCGGTCGAGCTCATCTACATGGGCCTGCTCGGGTTTGAGCTGGTCCCTAAGCTCGGATGACGGCCTGCGAGTGTCCCAAGTGCCAACTGCTGGATAGACCGGCACCCCGTCCGCCGACAGTTCATGCAGCCTGCGCCGGTGAGCGCGATGTGACGCTCCACATGAGTTGAAGGGTTGTATCGGTGCACGGAACTTGCGTTGCCCATGCGAAGACTGGGAAGACGGGCCCATGTCACTTGGATTCGGGGGTGCCGGTTTTGGAACGACCCGCGAGGGGGATCGGACGGGCGACGGTTGTGTTCAGAACGATAATGGCTGCGGCGGGGCATCGCCGATCTCGGTTAGCAGCAAGCTTGTTGCTCCTGCTGGTGTGGACCGGCACCGGCGCCTCGACTGAGAACGGTGCTCCTCCACCGCCAAGCCCAAGCACCCGGGCGCCCGCGCCGGCAGGCGCTCCGACTGCCGGTCCACGGATCGACCGTCTGTTGCGGCGTCTCGAAGAGCAGAACGCGAAGCTCGCCGAGCAGAATGCGCGTCTGGCCGAGCAGAACGCGAAGCTCGCTGAACAAAACCAGTCGCTCGCAGAGCGCTTGGAGGCGGCCAACAACCAAAAGGACCAGGCCAATCGTCCGTCGGAGCAACGCGACGCGAGTGCGGGTTTGCCCAAGCCGCCGGCGCCGGAGGCGGCTCCGACCGCCCGGACCTCCCATAAAACGCCAAGGCCTCCTCCCGCGCCAGACCACGCCGACGATGGCAACGACTCTCAGGGTCAGCTGGTCCTGGCCCGCAGCCGCGATGGGGCGAAGATGCCTTTCGAATTGCGGGCGGATCTCTTCAGTGAGGTACGGTATTCGCACCTCTCTAATGAGGCAAATTATTGGATCGACAGCGCCGGAGTCATCGAGCCGGCCCGCAACTTCAATTCCCTGGAGCTGACACGCAACTTTATTCAGCTCTCGGGCTTTGCGGTCGATCCGCGACTGCAGTTCACGGCCAACCTTTTTTCGTCGACGGCGCTGAACAGCACGGTCTATCTGGGGTGGATCAACTACCACTTCAGTAAAGCGTTCGACTTGAGAGTCGGGAATTGGATCGTGCCCGGTACCCGGGAGTGGAACGAATCGTTTCGCTACACGCTGGGCGCCGATCGCTTGATGGCGACCACGTTCTTTCGGCCGAACATCAGTCCCGGCATCTGGGCGCAAGGTGAACCGTTGGATAACTTGCACTACATCGCGATGGTGGCCAACTCGCTGAACCGGTTCAATCAGGGCTCCGAACGGATCGGGTCGGCCCGGGCCTTTGGCGCCACCGTGTGGTGGGAGCCCATGGGTGCCTTCGGTCCCGGCCCTTCGGACATCGAGTACCATCCGCGACCGACGCCGCGGATCGGCACCAACGTGGCTTTCTCCCGGGAAGCGAACCAAGGTATCGGGGCAATCGAAGCGGGAAACCCCGAAGACACGATCTTGCGTCTCTCGGACGGCACGCCGCTGTTTCGCCCAAATGCGCTGGCGCCCGGGGTTGAACTGCGCTCGACCAACGTCAGCCTTTGGGCCATCGATGCGGCGCTGAAGTACCGAGGTTTCACGGTGTCGAGTGAATATTTCCTGCGCTGGCTTTATGACTTCGATGATGTCGGCGGCGATTCTCCGCTCGACAGTCTGTTCGATCACGGCGCGTTGCTGCAGAGCGGCTACTTCCTGGTGCCGAGCACGCTCGAGGCATTTCTCAGGTCTTCGTTTGTAACGGGCCGGTTCGGCGGGGGTTACGAGGTCGGAGGCGGTGTGAACTGGTACTTCCGAGGCAGCCGCGACTGGCGCATGACCTTCGAGGTCCTCAATATCAACCGTTCACCGGCTCAGAATCTTCTGACGGGCTACCGTGCCGGCGAGAGCGGCACGCTGTACCAACTGCAGTTATTCACGGATTTTTTCTGATGCTTTAGTGACGACCGCGGGATGAGCAGTCAGCCGGCATCTTCTGCGCTCAGGGCCGTTGGTGCCGGAGCATTGACGGCGAAGCCGCTGTGTTCGCCTCGCGAATCATGTTCGCGGCGGTCTCACAGCGCCATCGCTCGTTTGTCTCGGCGTCACGGAGGCTCGGTGCCGCGGCGAGCCGAGTACTGCATTGAATAACCCCGAGGCGATAAAGTAGTCTTGTGCCGAAGCTGCATCATCCGGCCTTCGGGTCGTCACGTCATAGGAGTCTCGCATATGCACCACGCCGGAAGATTGTTTTGGGCCGCGCCGCTACTGTTGAGCGCCTGCGCCGGGGTCGAGATCCGGACGGACCATGACCCGGCCGTCGACTTTTCGCGCTACTCCACCTATTACTGGAAACGGCTGCCCGCGACCTCGAATTCCTTGATGAACGGCCGCATCGTTTCTGCGGTGGAGGGGCAGCTGTTCGCCAAGGGATGGCGTAAGGTGCCGGAACAACAGGCGCAAACCGCGTTGGCAGCGGACGTGACCACGCGCCAAGGCCAGCGGGTGGATACGTTTCACAACAATTGGGGCCCGGGTTGGCACGGGTGGGGTATGGGTGGGCAGATGATGACGACCGCTCGGGTGGTGACGTACGAGGTCGGGACGCTGGTTGTCGACCTGTACGATGTGACGAGCCGGAACGCGATTTGGCGCGGTACCGCTTCGGACACCCTGTCCGACAACCCGGCTACACTGCAGAAATCCCTCAATGAAGGGGTGCGCCAGATGTTCGCGTCGTTCCCTCCAGGGTCGCCTTCGAACCCGCGATCGCAATGAGCTGGCGCGCTGACCGCGATGAAGTCTACGGTTGCCTGTCGCGCCGGCACGGCCTGAAGGGGGGTTCACGATGAGACCGATCATGGTCAAGGGGGTCCAATACGGATTGGTGGTGCTGTCCGCGATGGCGCTGACTTTGCTGGCGGTGCGGGCGTACGACTCGCAGCGTGGCGCACCTCTGGAGCCGTGGCACCGCTACGTTCCGCATGAGTTGAGCGTCGAGGACCTGGATACGGCAGATTGGGAGGGGTACCTCAAAGCCGAGGCATCAATCTTCCAATCGCTGCGGGCCGATATTACGCAGAAGCTCGAGCAGGAAGACCGCATTCCGGTCAACCGCTATTTCGACGGCAGCCCGGTCTATCCGGGCCGATTCGAACAGGACTGGAATCGCTCCTATGTGCTCGAGCCGGAGGGGCCGCCGCTGGGTGCCGTGGTCTTCCTGCACGGCTTGACGGATTCCCCGTACAGCTTGCGCCACATCGCCCGTCTCTATCGCGATCGCGGCTATGTTGCAGTGGCGATACGCCTGCCGGGGCACGGAACCGTTCCCGGCGCTCTGACCCGAGTGAAGTGGGAGGAGTGGCTCGCGGCGACGCGCTTGGCGGTGCGCGAGGCCAAGCGGCTCACAGCGCGGTCTTCACCGCTCCACATCGTTGGATTCTCGAATGGCGGTGCGTTGGCCCTGAAGTACGCCCTCGACGCGCTCGGCGACGGCGCCTTGGCGCGACCCGACCGGCTCGTCCTCATTTCGCCCATGATCGGACTGACTAGTTTCGCCCGCTTTGCCGGACTGGCCGGTCTGCCGGCAATCTTGCCGCCGTTCGCCAAGGCGGCATGGCTCAGCGTCCTCCCCGAGTTCAATCCTTTCAAATATAACTCGTTTCCGATCAACGGTGCCCGGCAGGCGCACCAGCTCACCGTAGCGTTGCAAGAACGGATTGCTCGGTACGCACGTGAAGGGCGCCTGGACCAACTGCCGAAAGTGTTGACGTTCCAGTCGGTGATGGATTTCACGGTGACCACTCAAGCTGTTGTATCCGCGCTCTACGTCCATTTACCTCCAAACGGCAGCGAACTCGTGCTGTTTGATCTAAACCGCGCCGCAAAGCTAAGCCCGCTCCTGCGGTCCGAGGCTGAAACCCTGTTGGAGCGCATGCTGCCGCCGCTGCCCCGCCCATTCCGAACGACGATCGTCACCAATGCCAATCCAGGCACGGTGGAGGTCATTGAGCAGGTCATCGAGACCGGTCAGGCCAAGGAACAGTCCCGGCCACTGGGGTTATTCTACCCGGCCGACATCTATTCGCTGTCACATGTCGCGCTGCCATTTCCGCCAAGCGACGCCTTGTACGGCATGCAGCCCGACAGCTCCGAGAACTTCGGGATCAACCTCGGCATGATCGCAGCACGCGGCGAGCGCGGGGCGCTGATCGTCAGTCTGGACGCACTGTTGCGAATTTCCTCCAACCCCTTTTTTCCCTATCTCGCAAGCCGCATCGAAGAAAGTATTACAGCGACCTCCACTGCAGCGCGCATGGCGCCCTAGCTGCAGCGGCGTGAAGGTGATATCCGTCATCATTCGGACCCCCCGGTTCTGGTTGCGCCGTGAGGCGGCATCCTGGGCGGTTCGTACCGGGGTGCGCCCGCGCCTCACTTCCTCACTGCTGAAGCGGGAAGCTGCGTGAGAGCCTGGCACGGTCTGCTGCTGTTGACTGGAGTCTGGTCCGCGGTCCAACCGGCCGATGCGCTGACCTGGTGGCTGGAAATGGCACCCGCACTGGCGGCTTACGGAGGGCTGTTGGCGACCCGAAGCGCGTTTCCGCTGACCCCGCTGACTTATTGGCTGATGGCCCTGTTACTCGTCATTATCTCGGTCGGTGCGCATTACGGCTTCGCGGCGGTGCCGTGGTTCGACTGGCTGCGTACTCAGACCGGGGGTGAACGTAACAATTTCGACCGCTTCGCGCATTTCTTCCAGGGTTTCGTTCCGGCAGCGCTGATCAGGGAGGTATTGATTCGTTCGCGGGTCGCTCCGAGCGTGGTTTGGCTGAGCGCTCTGACATTGGGGCTGACGCTGGCGCTCAGTGCACTGTATGAATTGGTCGAGTGGTTGGCCGCGTTGTTTCTGGGTGAACACGCCGAATCGTTTCTCGCTTCGCAGGGCGATCCCTGGGATGCGCAAACCGATATGGCCCTGGCTTTGCTGGGTGCAGCGGCGATGCTCGGGTTGTGTTCGCGACTTCAGAACCGGCAGATCGCGGTGCTGCAGCGATCCGGATCCGATCCGGCGTCGGCGCGGCTGCACTGACCGGCTCTTGATATTCCCGGCGCCGCCGGCAATCCGGTGGAGCGAAAATTTGGGTTGACACGCGCGGCTTTCCCGGTTAAACAATGCGCCATCGTAGCCGAGTGTACTCTCGCGCGGGCGGCGTTAGCGTTTCATGTTTCGATGTTCTGCTTCGAAATGGGCGTGTTGAGACCACCTTACGATCATCATTGCTGGATTCGTGTGCCATTGGTCGAGCAGCTGATGTCCATGACTGAAATGGCATGCTTTCGAGAACAGGTTGGTTTATGAATATTTATGTAGGGAATCTCTCCTATCAGCTGTCCGACGATGATTTGCGTCAGGCGTTCGAACAATACGGCACCGTGTCGTCCGCCACCATCATCATGGACAAGGCGACAGGTCGCTCCAAGGGATTCGGCTTTGTCGAGATGCCCGATCAGGCCAGCGGTGAGCAGGCTATCAAGGAACTGGACGGAGCTGATCTGAAGGGTCGCAACATAAAGGTCAACGAAGCGCGCCCGCGCACGGACGAACCGCCGGCCCGTCGAGCCCGTCGTTTCTAACGCTCCTCCACGGGGACCGGCGGCCGCTGACACCGTCGCCGGTCCCACGCCCGAATCAATCGAAGCCCCAGTAGAGGCCCGTGCTTACGTGGCCTCGCAGCGACACAGTTGAGTGGCGCGAATCAACGTCACCTTTAGACCGGGTTGGCGTTATTGTCACCATGTCGTGTTCCGCCCCCCCCCGCCCCCGATTGAGAGTGACCGCGCCGGGCAAAGGAACGCTCAGCTCATCCAGAAGCCCCTTCAGCCAGAGTGAATGGGATCGCCTCACAGCGCGCGGATATTCGCGGCAGCAGCTCCGGATCATTGATTGGCAAGCGCGCTTCAGGCCGCAGCAATGGGTAATGGTTCAGGCGGTCGGGGCAACCAGATCGACTCCCGAACTCGAGTCTGCGATCATCGCGCAGGTCACGAAGTGGGCCAGCACCGTGTTCACCAGAGGACTGCTTGGACTGGATAATGCGTCGCCCGCGCGGGCGGTCCCGCTGGTGGGGGCCTCCGCTGTTGCTGTCCGTGGTCCCCGTTGCAACCATGGGGCGCGCGGGCAGACGCGTAAGACTGATTGCCGCCGGCCTGCGTACCGGCCGAACGGACTTGCAGTACCAGCCGCGGCGGCAAGCCGAATCCGTCAAGCCTGGTCCGGGCCAACAGCGGTTTAACGCGTGATAACCCTGATTGAGACACGTGTTGTGATTGCTGACGCCAAGGGCTCGGTCAGTTTCCCGAGAATCCAGTCGGCGTGCTGATGGGCGAGGATGTTCGGCGTTGCTCTGCTCTGCTTTAGCAAGTAGAGGCGCTTTGCCGACCT
>JALORT010000091.1 GCA_025458755.1 Methylotetracoccus sp. | reverse complement strand
CGCATCAGGTAGATGACCGGATGGGGATTTTCCGAATCGAACTCTTCGCTCTGGGTTTGGCGCTTAAGGAAATGAATCAAATCTTTCACGAACGTAACTCCCCTCGGTACCGAGATGAACGTGGATGCGACGCGCGCCGGCCCGCGCGGTCACGCCAACACAAGGCATTGCAGTTCAGTCCTGCTCCAGTTCGATATTTATGCCGAGTGAACGAATCTCCTTGATGAGCACATTGAACGATTCGGGCATCGCAGCCTCCATCCGGTGATCTCCGTCGACCACGTTCTTGTACATTTTCGTGCGTCCATTCACATCGTCCGACTTGACGGTGAGCATTTCCTGCAGCGTGTAGGCAGCGCCGTAAGCCTCCAGAGCCCAGACCTCCATCTCCCCGAAACGTTGGCCGCCGAATTGCGCCTTGCCACCGAGCGGCTGCTGCGTCACCAGGCTGTAGGGCCCGGTCGAGCGCGCATGCATCTTGTCGTCGACCAGGTGATTTAGCTTCAGCATATACATGTAGCCGACGGTGACATCGCGGTCGAAGGCATCGCCGGTCCGGCCGTCATACAGCCGCGTCTGTCCGCTTGCTGGCAAGCCGGCGAGACGCAACATCCCTTTGATGTCGTCTTCGCTCGCACCATCGAAGACCGGCGTCGCCATCGGAATGCCATGCCGCAGATGAGACGCGAGTTCGACGATCTCGAAGTCCGTCAACTCCGTCAGTCCTTCCGGCTTGCCGGTGGCGTTATAGATTTGCTCCAAGAATTCTCGCAGTTCTTCGACCCGCGCCTTCGCATCCAACATCGCGCCGACCTTCAAACCCAAGCCCTTGGCGGCCCAACCCAGATGAGTCTCAAGAACCTGACCGACATTCATCCGCGACGGTACGCCCAGGGGATTCAGCACGATGTCGACCGGGGTTCCGTCGGCCAGATGAGGCATGTCCTCCACCGGCACGATTTGAGACACGACCCCCTTGTTGCCGTGTCGCCCAGCCATTTTGTCACCGGATTGGACCCGGCGCTTCACGGCGAGATAGACCTTGACCATTTTCAGCACACCCGGTGCGAGGTCGTCGCCCATGGTGATCTTGCGCCGCTTCTCCTCCAGGCGCTGGTTCATCTCCTCGCGCTGCTGAGCGATTTGTTCCGCGATCGCTTCCAGCTCCACATTGGCATCCTCGTCCTGAAGACGGATTTCCAACCATTGTGCTGGTTTGAGACTTTGCAGGTATTCGGCGGCGATCGGCGTTCCGCGCTTCAAACCGCCAGGGCCGGCGTCCGCGGTCTTGCCGAGCAGCATCGCTTCCACGCGTTGATAGAAATCCTTCTCGATGATTCTGAGTTGATCGTGGAAATCTTTCTTCGCACGCTCGATCTCCGCCAGTTCGATTTGTTTCGCCCGTTCGTCTTTCTTGACGCCGTCGCGGGTGAAGACCTGCACGTCGATCACGGTGCCATCCATACCCGAGGGAACGCGCAGCGAGGTGTCCTTCACGTCCGAGGCCTTCTCGCCGAAGATCGCACGCAACAGCTTTTCCTCAGGCGTCAGCTGGGTTTCACCTTTCGGCGTCACCTTACCCACGAGGATGTCACCGGCCTTGACCTCGGCACCGATGTAGACGATACCGGATTCGTCCAGCTTGGCCAGCGCCGCTTCACCCACGTTGGGGATGTCCGCGGTGATCTCTTCGGGCCCAAGCTTGGTATCGCGGGCGACGCACGTCCGCTCTTCGATATGAATCGTCGTGAAACGATCATCCTGCACCACGCGTTCCGAGATCAAGATGGAATCTTCGAAGTTGTAGCCGTTCCACGGCATGAATGCGACCAGCAGATTCTGTCCCAGCGCCAGTTCGCCCATATCGGTCGACGGTCCATCCGCCAGGATGTCGCCGCGCGAAACCACGTCGCCCGGCTTGACCAGAGGACGCTGGTTGATGCATGTATTTTGATTCGACCGCGTGTACTTGGTCATGTTGTAGATGTCGACGCCGGGGATTCCCGCCTCGGTCTCATCGTCATTCACACGCACCACGATGCGGCCGGCATCGACGAATTCGATCAGGCCCCCGCGGCGTGCGATGACGGTCACCCCGGAATCCTTGGCAACGATGCGTTCCATCCCTGTGCCAACCAACGGCTTCTCAGAACGCAGCGTCGGCACCGCCTGCCGCTGCATGTTGGAGCCCATCAATGCGCGGTTGGCGTCGTCGTGTTCGAGGAAGGGAATCAGCGAAGCGGCAACAGAGACGATTTGCTTCGATGACACATCCATGTAATTCACCATCTCGCGGGATGCGAGCGAGAATTCGTCCTTGTGGCGGCAGGACACGAGTTCGTCCTTCAGCCGGCCTTCTTCGTCCAAAGCCACGCTGGCTTGGGCGATGTAGTACTGACCCTCCTCGATCGCGGACAAGTACTCGATTTCGTTGGTTACGATGCCATCGATCACCTTCCGGTAAGGTGTCTCAAGAAACCCATATTCATTGGTGCGCGCGTAGACCGCCAGCGAATTGATCAGCCCGATATTGGGTCCTTCCGGCGTCTCGATCGGGCAGACGCGCCCGTAGTGTGTGGTATGGACGTCGCGAACCTCAAAACCGGCCCGCTCGCGCGCCAATCCGCCGGGCCCCAGAGCGGAAACTCGTCTTTTGTGCGTCACTTCGGACAACGGGTTGTTCTGATCCATGAACTGTGACAACTGACTCGAGCCGAAGAATTCTTTGATCGATGCCGCGACGGGCTTCGCATTGATAATTTCCTGCGGCATCAGGCTCTCGACATCGGGCAGCGACAGCCGTTCCTTCACTGCGCGTTCGACACGGACCAAGCCCAGCCGGAACTGATTTTCCACCATTTCCCCGACGGACCGCACCCGACGATTGCCCAAGTGATCGATATCATCCACGGTCCCAGCGCCGTTCCGGATGTGGATCAGTTGCTTGAGTACATCGATGATGTCCTCGTTGCTGAGGACACCCGCTCCATGGACTGCAGTGCGCCCCAGACGCCGGTTGAATTTCATGCGCCCCACCGCGGAGAGGTCGTAGCGGTCGGGTGAGAAGAATAGGTTTTCAAACAAAGCCTGCGCCGCATCTTTCGTCGGCGGCTCTCCCGGCCGCATCATCCGATAGATCTCCACCAGCGCGTCAAGCTTGCTTTCAGTGATGTCGATCCGAAGCGTGTTCGACATGTAGGGGCCGCGATCTAGATCGTTGACGTACAGCGTCTCGATCGCCGGAATCCCCGCCGCGATGATCCGATACAACGAATCCTCGGTAAGTTCCTGGTTGACCTTCGCGATCAGCTCGCCGGTGTTTTCATCGACGACGTTGCGCCCGAGGATCTTGCCAATCAGATAATCCCGCGGTACTTCAAGTTGCGTCAGGCCTGATTTCTCCAGCCGACGGATGTGGCGCGCTGTGATGCGGTGACCTTTTTCAACCAGCAGTTCCCCGTCGATCTTGATATCGAAACTGGCGATCTCGCCACGAAACCGTTCGGGCAGTAAATCCCACAGGATCAGATCCGGCGACAGCGTGTAGCGGTTTAAATCAAAGAACAGATTGACAATATCTTCGTTTTCAAAGCCGAGCGCCCGCAGCAACACTGTGGCCGGCAGCTTGCGGCGACGGTCGATTCGCACGAAAACGCAGTCCTTATGATCAAACTCGAAGTCCAGCCAAGACCCCCGGTACGGAATCACACGCGCGTTAAACAGCAGCTTTCCGGATGAGTGCGTCTTGCCGCGATCGTGATCGAAGAACACACCGGGCGACCGGTGCAGTTGAGACACGATCACCCGTTCGGTCCCATTGATCACGAAGGTACCAGTCTCCGTCATCAGGGGGATTTCCCCCATATAGATCTCTTGTTCCTTGATGTCTTTTACGACCTTGGTATTGGCCGGCGCTTCGCGGTCGTAGATGACGAGGCGGACCAGGACACGTAATGGAGCCGCGTACGTTGCTCCCCGCTGTTGGCACTCCTTCACATCGAAGGTGGGTTCACCGAGACGATAGCTGACATATTCGAGTACCGAGTGGCCCGAGTGGCTCGAAATCGGGAAAATGGACCGTAGCGCCGCATGAAGGCCTTCGTCCCCACGGAGGTTGTGCGCAACATCGCTCTGCAGGAAGCGTTTGTAAGAATCGACTTGCGTTGCGAGGAGGTAAGGCACATCAAGAACGTCGCGGCGTTTGCCAAAACTCTTGCGAACACGTTTTTTCTCGGTGAAAGAGTAAGCCATAGTGATTCCCAAGCGGACTTGCTGCTAAATTCTCGTGATGCGGTGTATGTTGAAACGGCGCGCGAGGTGGCCGGGCGAATCCGCCGCAGTCCCGACATGGGGCTCTGCGCGCAGGGCGGACCCTCGGCTTCCGTCCAACAACGCCAAAAGGCCGGTGGCGCGAGCCACCAGCCTTAACCCTGCGGTTGCGGATTGTGTAAGTACCAATTACTTGATATCGACGGACGCACCCGCCTCTTCCAACTGCTTCTTGATCTCTTCTGCTTCGGCCTTCGGAATGCCTTCTTTGACCGTCGAAGGAGCGGCTTCCACCAGGTCCTTCGCTTCTTTCAGACCCAAGCCAGTGATGGTGCGGATCACCTTGATGACGTTGACCTTATTCGCTCCAAAGCTGGTCATCACGACATCGAACTCCGTCTTTTCTTCCGCGGCCGGCGTGGCAGCCGCTGCCGCCGGCGCCGCAGCCACCGCCGCCGCCGCGGACACGCCGAACTTTTCCTCCATCGCGGAAATGAGCTCGACTACATCCATGACCGTCATGTTTGCGATTGTTTCCAAGATCTCTTCTTTAGATACAGCCATTTGTTACTCCAACGAGATTTGAGTTACCGTAGCCCAAGGGGTTAGGCGGCTTGTTTTTGATCACGTATCGCTGCTATGGTGCGCACCAGTTTGGCATGGGGTTCCTGCAGCGTCCTGGCCAGCTTTTCAATCGGCGCTTTCATCACGCCCATGAGCAGGCTCAACGCCTGCTCCCGGTTGGGCAGCTTCGACAAACGCTCCAGTTCGGACGCCCCATACTGCTTCCCGCCGATTGCCACCAATTTGACGGCGAGCTTGTCGTGAGTTTTCTTAAAATCACTGAACAAACGTGCAGCAGAGCCCGGGTCTTCGAGGGAAAACGCCAAAATCAAAGGCCCGACCAGACCGTCCTGCATGCAGGCGAAGTCGGTACCTTCCACGGCTCTTCGTGCCAGTGTGTTCTTTACGACCTTGAGGTAAACTCCCGACGCTCTCGCACCCCTACGGAGATCCGTAAGGTCGGCGACCGTCAGACCGCGATATTCCGCGGCGACGGCGGAGTGCGCCTCCGCAGCGATGGCGGCGACCTCGGTGACGACAGCCTTCTTGTCATCCAGTCTTAGCGCCACACACTACCTCCAGCAAATTCCCGAACGGCGCGAAGGTCCGTTCAGAGTTGAATAAACACCTCGTGGACGAGGTGTACCAGGTCGATACGGTTTCTTGGGCCTTGGTGGCTTCAGTCACCGTCTACGCAGGAAGATTAAGCATCGTGATGCCCCTGCGGTCTTTGACGGCCGCCGGATTCTCCGGCAACCCAAAGTCGTGAATCTCTCACCGTGCCGGCGCCGCGCGCTCCGTTATGCCCCTCGGTGCACGATGGTCGCAGCCCGCGCGAATGGCCAGCCGGCGCCCATCGTTCATTCACGGTGACGCCCGACGGCGTCTGCTCTAGGCAGAGATACTGTTCTGATCAACGCACAAACCAGGACCCATCGTCGACGACACAGTCACTTTCTTGACGTAGATCCCTTTCGAAGTGCTCGGCTTCGCCTTTTTCAGGTCACTGATCAAAGCTTCCAAATTCTCACGGAGTGCCTTCGGCTCGAAGTTTACCTTGCCAAGTGCACAGTGGATGATCCCCTTTTTGTCGGTGCGATAGCGTACCTGGCCGGCCTTGGCATTCTTCACCGCGGTGGCCACATCCGGCGTCACGGTGCCCGTTTTGGGGTTGGGCATGAGGCCGCGCGGTCCGAGAATCTGGCCCAACTGGCCCACCACGCGCATGGCGTCCGGCGAAGCGATCACGACGTCGAAATTGAGCTCGCCAGCTTTGATCTGAGCCGCCAAATCCTCCATTCCGACAATTTCGGCCCCCTCATTCCGCGCCGCTTCGGCGTTGTCACCCTGGGCGAACACCGCGACGCGCACAGATTTGCCGGTACCATTCGGCAACACCGTGGCGCCACGCACCGCCTGATCGGATTTCCGAGGATCCACGCCCAGATTGACTGCTACGTCGACGGTTTCGACAAACTTGACCCTGGAGAGTGCAGTAAGCAGCGAGAAGGCTTCCTCCGCGGCATACACTTTGCCTGGTTCGAGCTTGGCGCGGATGTCCTTTTGCCGTTTCGTTACCTCAGCCATTACAGTCCCTCCACTTCCAGACCCATACTTTTTGCGCTGCCGGCAATGGTGCGAACCGCTGCATCCAGATCAGCGGCCGTCAGATCCGGCATCTTCGCGGTAGCGATGTCTGCCAGCTGCTCCCGACTCACTTTCCCCACCTTATTGATGTTCGGGTTGCTGCTGCCCTTGGCGAGCCCCACTGCTTTACGCAACAGCACGGATGCCGGCGGTGTCTTGGTAATGAACGTGAAGCTGCGATCACTGTACACCGTGATCACTACAGGCAGCGGTAGTCCCTTCTCGACATTCTGGGTCTGGGCGTTGAACGCCTTGCAGAATTCCATAATGTTGACACCTCGCTGACCGAGGGCCGGTCCGACCGGCGGACTGGGATTCGCTTCTCCCGCCTTCACTTGCAGCTTGATATACGCAGTAATTTTCTTGGCCATAACAACTCCGATGGGTAATAGCGCTCTGCTGGTGAGCTCCCCGTTAACTGTCGTCGCCGGAACGCGGCAACCGGACTATCGCAACTACGCCTTTTCGACCTGCCCAAAATCCAGGTCGACCGGAGTCGAGCGACCGAAAATCAGAACCGATACGCGCAGCCTGTTTTTTTCGTAATTCACTTCTTCGACGACACCGTTGAAGTCCTTGAACGGGCCCTCGACTACCCGAACCACTTCGCCGACTTCGAACAGCACTTTCGGTCGTGGTTTTTGCGAACCCTCCTCGACGCGGCTGAGAATGGCGTCGGCTTCCCGGTCTGAAATCGGGGCGGGCTTGTCCGAGGTGCCGCCGATAAAGCCGAGAACGCGCGGAACTTCCTTAACCAGATGCCATGTTTCGTCGTTCAATTCCATCTGGACCAGAACATAGCCGGGGAAAAACTTCCGTTCGCTGCGGCGCTGTTGGCCCATGCGCATCTCGAGGACTTCTTCCGTCGGCACCAGGATCTTGCCGAAGTAATGCTCCAGGCCCGCCCGCTTCACCCTTTCCTCTAGTGACTTCTTGACCTGATTCTCGAAGTTGGAATAGGCATGAATGACATACCATCGCAAACTCATCCTCAGGTTCCCTGCCCGG
>JALORT010000090.1 GCA_025458755.1 Methylotetracoccus sp. | reverse complement strand
GATTTCGGCAGGTGGCCGATATGGCCGGCGAATGGATCTGGGAACAGGACCCGGACGGGCGCTACATCTACTCCAGCTCTGCGGTGAAGGAAATTCTAGGGTATCGCTCGGAGGACATCCTCGGTAAGTATTATCACGATCTGTTCACGCCGGAAGACCAGGCACGGGTTGTCCCGACCGCTCCAGCGATGATTTCGAGCGCAGAGGCTTTCCACCGTATCGTCAATCGCTATCGGCACCAGGACGGCCACGAGGTGTTCACCGAGTCTACGGGTGCCCCGATTCTTGATAGGGACGGGAATTTGCTGAAATGGCGCGGGGTCGATCATGACGTGACCGAGCGCAAGCGCTTTGAAGATGCTCTCCGGTTGAGGGACCGTGCCATCGAGGCCTCCAGCGTCGGCATCATCATTACCGACCCGCATCAGCGGGGCAATCCCATCATCTACACCAATCCGGCTTTCGTCGCGATGACTGGCTACGACTGGGACGAAGTGATGGGGAAAAACCCTGGTTTTCTGCAGGGGCCCGATACCGATCCGAAGGCGATCGAGCAGATCCGCCACGCTTTGCAGGAAGGGTGCGACTGCCATCTTACCCTGAAGAATTATCGTAAGGACGGAACCCAGTTTTGGAACGAGCTGATGATCTCGCCGGTTCGGGACGAACAGGGGAGACTCACTCACTTTATTGGCACTCAGATGGATGTGACAGCGCTTAGGCGCTTGGAGGAGGAGCGCCACGAAATGGAGATTGCCAAGGAGATTCAGCTGTCGCTACTTCCCACTGCGCCGCTGTTTGCAGCGGGGATCCTGGTTGCCGGATACTGCCTGCCGGCGACCCACGTCGGCGGCGATTACTTCGACTATTTCAGCTCGGAGAATGCGGTGGATATTGTGATCGCTGATGTCTCCGGCCATTCCGTCGCTGCGGCCATGATCATGGCCGAAGCACGCAGCACTCTGAAGATGGAAACCCATCGGATGCTGAAGGAGAAAGCCGGACTGCCGCAGGGTGCAGCAGCGATCCTTTCCAACCTCAACAGTCTTCTTTTCGACGACTTGAACCGGTCGGATCGCTTCATAACCATGTTCTATGCCCAATACGATGCGACGACTCGCGAGCTGACCTACGCCAATGCCGGCCACAACTGCCCGTTGTTACTGCGTGGCCGCGAGCACGCCTGCATGGAACTCGATGCGGAAGGGCTGATTTTGGGGGTCAGGCAGGAAACGTATTTCGAGGAAAGAAAACTCCATCTGGAGAAGAATGACACCCTGCTTTTCTATACGGATGGGATTACGGAGGCAGAGAACAAGGCGGGCGAATTTTTTGGCACCCAGCGTCTCTGCGATATTTTTGCAACCCACGCCGAAGCATCGAATCAGGAGATCATCGATGCCGTGATGGCCGAGTTACAGCAATTCTGCCAACGCACATCCTTCTCCGATGATATCTCCCTGGTGGTCTTGAAGGTGACCTAAGGGGAAGGTATACGCGTTCGGAAACGCCCGGAAGCGGAGATGGATTTATTTCCCTCGACACCAGTCTAATGGTGTTCTAGATGCGAGGTTTATCGTGGCCGCACCAACGACAACCGAGTGGGATGAAGCAGCCGACCCGCTGGACAGGGAAATGGACCTGCCCGGGTTACAGCGAGGCGTGGTTCGGGGCCTTGAGGCGGAGGATTTGACGCGCGGCGAAGAGCCGTTGTTGAAGCCGAGAAACCTCGTGTGGGTGCTTGCCGGCTATGCGGCGTTCTTTCTGTCGGTTCGATGGTACGAAGGAGTTTTCGCGTGGCCGTTTGGACTGGACGCCTTCGCACCCGAGTTCGAGACGTACTGGATGAACTTCATGTACACAGAAATCGTGCTCGAAACGGTCGTGGGCGCGACGCTGTGCGGCTGGTTGTGGAAGACGCGGGACCGCAATCTCGAGAAGTACTGGACGCACTTCATTGAAACCGACACGCTGATGGCGCGGCGGGGCGGAGCTGAACTGAGTGAATTGCTGTGGAAGACTAGAGATCACAAACTGGTGGCACTGGCGCCGCGCGAGGAGTTACGGCGGAACATGACTCACCTGATCTGGCTGGCGGCGTACGCTTGGGCTTTCTACTGGGGCATGAGTTTTTTTACCGAGCAGGATGCGACTTGGCATCAAACCGTGGTGCGCGATACCGACTTCACGCCCAGTCATATCATCGTCTTCTATTTGAGTTATCCCACTTACATCATTACCGGTTTCGGCGCGTTCCTGTACGCGAGAACGCGTCTTCCGTACTTCGCCAAGGGTTTGTCGGTCCCCTACCTGCTGGCGGTCGTGGGTCCGTTTACCATCCTGCCGAATGTGGGGCTCAACGAATGGGGGCACACTTTTTGGTTCATGGAGGAAGTGTTCGTTGCCCCGCTGCATTACGGTTTCGTCGTTTTCGGTTGGTTCGCGCTGGCGATGTGCGGGGTGCTGCGCCAGGTTTTCGCCAGTATTGCTTACCTGATCAAAGGGGATTTGTGCCCGGACCTCTGATCCCGACGAAAGATACGCGCTGCTTCCTTACGCGAGGGCAGGCCTTGGCTGCGGCCCCGGCTCAAAACCAGCCGGACCTCGTGAAATCGTGCTTCTCGATCATTTCCGCGACAAGCTCGCCGCATTGCAGTAGGTGCTCGTCGCCGTACCAGCGACCTGTCAGCTGAATTCCCATAGGAAGACCGTCGTCGACGAAGCCGGCCGGCAGAACCAGCGAAGGCAAGCCGGAAACGACCCACGGGAGTTGGAGGGCGCTATCCATCAGCACGTTTGAACTGCGGGTGGTGGCGACACAAGGATTGATCCACAAGTCCAGTTGGTACTGCTGCATCGTGTTCTCGAGGCGATTGCGAAGCATCAGCCGCGACGCTCGCGCCCGTGCCGCCGTGACGGCGGGGACTTGCTCCCCCCTGATGATCAGTTCGGCGAATTCCTTCCGGTAGCGTTCCGGGTGAGCCGCATACCAGGCGCCGTGAATGTCTGCCGCTTCGGCAGCCACCAGATCCAGCCAAAGACTCGTCAGATGATCGGCGCTTGGCGGTGCCGGAATGGATTGCACCGAGCAACCCTCCGCGCGCAGTGTTTCGCACGTGGTTTGGAGATGCTCCCGGATCGTCGGGGCGATCGCTTCCGGGACAATGTCTTCGCAGACGCCGATGTTGAGGGGCCGAGCGACGGGTGCGACACGCTGCACAGGCGTCAACAGCCCAAAAATCCATTGCAGGCTCGCCAAATTTCCGGCCAGCAAACCGCAATGATCGAGGCTGGGGGCGAGCGGGATCACGCCCTCGGTGGTGAGACGTTGGTAGCTGGGCTTGAAGGCGATGACGCCGCAGCGGGAGGCGGCCAGATTCGCCGCCCCGAGGGTTTGGGTGCCGAGGGCCAGGGGTGTCAGGCCGCTCGCGACTGCGGCGGCGGCACCGGCACTCGCCATCGCGAGCGGTTGCGTCGGGTCGTGGGGGTTATGGGTCGGTGCGGAAGCGGAATAGCCGAACTCGCCCGTCGCCGTCTTGCCGAGGATCAGACCGCCGGCCCTGCGGAGTCGGGTCACGCAAGGCGCTTCCGGACCGCTCAGCAGTTCCGGGTCGAGATGAGACCCGGCGCGCGTGACGAAGCCTGAGACATGATAGGTATCATCCACCGCGAACGGGATGGCGAAGAGGGGCGGCCGGTGCTCCGGGTCGACATAGCGTTCGAACAGTTCGGACGCCTCTTGGCGTAACCGCGCAAAGCGGTTCTGTTCGGGAAGAAAGGCATGAAGATCCGGTTCCGTGGCATCGAACAGGGCTTCGAGCCGGTTCAGGTAGTCGAGGCATGGAAAGTTTCCTGAACGCAGGCTGGAGGCCAGGCTGAGGAGGTCGCAGCTTTCGGGTATCGCGATCATCGGTGAGTTCCCCTGCGGTCTTGCTGGCGCCGGACCACCCCTGAGACAGCGCCTAGAGGGCGCCACACAGTCGTCCCGAAGCGTGATCGTACGCGGCTACGACGGCGCACCTCGCCTGACCTCTCGACTTCGTTTCTGCCGCCCGCCGCCGGGCGCTGTTCAGGACCGGCCAAAAAACCGCATAATACGCGTTAACAGGGCCCAGGCAACTGGGTGAGCCGTCTACCAATCACCACGGATTCCGTACTGATGTCAAAAAAGACATTTCTGGTTTTACTGGTCTTGTTGTTGAGCGCTTGCGAGGCTCAGCAGCAGGCGATGGGTCTGCGCGAGGCGGTGCTCGCCAAGCTTCAGGATGATCCCGATCTTAAAGACTACAAACTCGATCCTGCCAAAGTCGCCGATTGCGTCGTCAGGGCCATTTCAGACGACGCGCCCGGCATCCCCGGGGATCCCCGGCGGGACACCTACTTCAAGGCATACACCCACATGTTGAGCGTCAAAACACCGACTGAGGCCGAACAGACGCTCGAGCAGTACAAGGAATTCTTTGGGTCTCAGCAGGGAGTGCGCGAGGCCGCGCTCAAGGTCACGGATCACATCATGACCTGCATGGGTGAGGCCATCGAGGAACGCGGCGAGTAACGAAATGCGGACTCGGCGGGGAAGGTCGGCGTGCGGCTCTGACGGGAACACCGATGGCGGGTGAGTCGATCGACAACCTGATGCCCAGGGATGTGGCGCTGAAAGCCGAGAATGCCGGTGTCATCAAGGCCAACCTCGATGTCTTTTCCACCGTCATGTTGGCGTTGTTGGCCGGGGCTTTCATCGGATTCGGAGCAGTCTTCAGCACCACCGTGATGACCGGCAACGGACTGGACGGAGCCGTTAAATTGCCGTTTGGTCTGGTTCGCCTGGTGGGTGGTTCGGTGTTCTGTCTCGGCTTGATTCTGGTCACAATCGCCGGTGCGGAAATGTTCACTGGTAACGTGCTGCTGGTCATGGCGGCCGCGAGCCGAAAGATTTCGGCCGGCAAGCTGCTTCGTAATTGGGGCATCGTGTTCGGCGGCAACTTTTTGGGTGCCGCACTGACCGCCGGGTTGGTCTTTCTCTCAGGGCAGTATCTGATGCTGCACGGGCAGGTGGGTGTCACGGCGCTGGAGATCGCCGAACTCAAGGGCGATCTGTCCTTCGTGCAGGCCATGACACGTGCGATCTTCTGCAATGTGCTGGTCTGTCTCGCCTACTGGCTCAGTATCTCCGGCCGAAGCGTCATCGATAAAGTCGTCGTGATTCTTTTTCCGATCACGGCCTTCGTGGCTTCGGGATTCGAACACAGCGTGGCCAATATGTATTTTCTGTCGATCGCGCTGCTCATCAAGAGCTTCGGACCGGCGGAATTTTGGGCGGCGGCGCACGCGGTGCCTGCTCAATTTCCCCACGTCACGCTGGAGCGTTTCCTGATAGGGAACCTGATGCCGGTGACGTTGGGGAATACCATCGGTGGCTTGATGGTGGGGTTGATGTATTGGGGAATCTATTGTCGCCCGAACATCATGATGCGGTCTAATGATCGCGGCTTGCTGGCCGGACTGACGCTGGACGGAAGGCGCCGCTTCAAACGGATCGAAGCGGACGGTCTGGTCACGCTGCACTTCCGCGGCCAGGAGTTTCACGGCAAGCTGCGTAATATCGGCGAAGGGGGCGCGTCGGCTGAATTTTATGAAGCCCGCGGCTTGCCGAATGTCGGCGACGAACTGAGCCTCGACATCGTGCTCAATGACGTCGCTGAGCGGTTCGATGCCGTGCCAGCTGTTGTGATGCAGCAACGGGAAGGCAAGAACCTGATGGGACGCCGCTACTTTGTATTCTCCATGATGTTCGGCGAGTTGTCTCAGCGGTCGGGCGATACGCTGAAACGCTTGGTCCAGCAGGCGTTCAGGGCCCGATAGACGGCCCGAAACGGCGGCTCGTCCGCCGGAGGCGGATGCGGTTCGGGCCGAACGCTCGGGCGGTAAACCCTGATGGTATAATGCGCGAGGCGCACCTGATCCCCGGGCCGCGAAGTGATGTGATCCCGGGCGCCGGCAGCGACGGCAAATCTAGGCCTTTGATAAATCTCCCGACCCCATGTTGAATCCTAGGGCAAAACCTTCGGCACTCACGGTGGACCCTCTGCAATCGGAGTTGACGGCGATGGGCCTGAGGGCCCGTGAAGCGGCGCGTGCGCTGGGTTGTGCGGAAACGGCGAGGAAGAACATTGCGTTGGAACGGATCGCCGGACTCGTCGAGGAAAACCGTGCTCTGTTGTTCGCAGAGAACCGCAGGGACCTCGAGGCCGGCGCGGCAAAGGGTCTCGAAGCGGCTTTGCTCGATCGTCTGGATCTTTCGGTCAGCCGGCTGCAGTCGATGGCGGACAGCTTGAGAGAAGTCGCCGCGTTGCCCGACCCGGTCGGGGAGATTACCGGGCTGACCTATCGGCCGTCCGGGATTCAGGTCGGCCGGATGCGCGTACCGCTCGGGGTCATCGGCATCATCTACGAGTCGAGGCCGAATGTAACCGCGGACGCCGCGGCGCTGTGCCTGAAGGCCGGAAATGCATGCATTCTGCGCGGCGGCTCGGAGGCGCTGCACTCGAACCGTGCCATTGCCGCGCTGATCCGCTCGGGGCTCGAGACGGCTGGATTGCCGGCCGACGCCGTGCAGTTGATCGGCACGGCGGAACGTGCCGCGGTAGGGGAAATGCTTCGTCTGGATGACTACATTGATGTCATCGTGCCGCGCGGCGGTCGGAGTCTGGTCGAACGGGTGATTGCGGAGTCGCGGATCCCGATCATCAAACATCTGGACGGGATTTGTCATGTGTACCTCGACGATCGCGCGGACCTCGGTAAAGCGACCGCCATTGCGGTCAATGCCAAGACGCACCGCTACGGCGTCTGCAACGCAATGGAAACCCTGCTCGTCGCCGAGGGCATTGCTTCCAAAGTGCTTCCCGAACTGTCCACAATCTATCGCGAGAAGGGCGTGGAACTGCGCGGGTGCCCCGGAACGATGGCGCTGGTGCCCGGCTGTAAGCCGGCATCGGAGGCGGACTGGGATACCGAGTATTTGGCGCCGATCCTGGCGGTTCGTATCGTAGCCGATTTGGATGAGGCCATAGCCCACATCCATCGGCATGGTTCGGGTCACACGGACGCCATCGTCACCGAGGACTATACACGGGCGCGGCGCTTCCTGCGGGAGGTGGATTCCAGTTCCGTGATGGTCAATGCCTCGACGCGCTTCGCCGACGGCTACGAGTACGGCTTGGGGGCGGAGATCGGCATCAGCACTGACAAGCTGCATGCCCGCGGTCCAGTCGGTCTCGAAGGGCTGACGACGCAGAAATTCGTGGTTCTCGGGGACGGCCATGTGCGCCGTTGAACTGTATCCGACATGATCGGGATTTTCGGCGGGACGTTCGACCCAGTCCACTTCGGTCACCTGCGAACGGCGCTGGAGGTGGCTGATGCGCTTTCACTTGGCGAAGTTCGTTTCGTTCCTTGCCGTGTGCCCCCGCACCGCGGGCAACCCAGGGC
>JALORT010000089.1 GCA_025458755.1 Methylotetracoccus sp. | reverse complement strand
GAACGGCGTGAAGTTGTCCTCGGTGAAGGCCCGGGAAATCTCGATCGCGCGGTCGCCGCGGAAGTTGAAGAAGACCACCGCGTCGCCGTCGACGATGGGACCCAGCGGCCTACCGTCCTTCGCGACCACAAATCCAGGCAGATCCTGATCGATCACCTTGGCTTCGCTGCGGTAGGTTTCGACCGCTTCGCGGGCGCTGGCGAACTGGCGGCCCTCGCCCCGCACATGGATCGCCCAGCCTCGCTGCACCATCGACCAGTCGGCTTCATAGCGGTCCATGGTGATGTTCATACGTCCTCCGCCTGAGGCGATCGCCACGTCGAAACCCGGTCCGCGCAGGCCGGTCAGAAAATCCTCAAATGGATCCACGTAATCCAGCGCTGACGTTTCCCCCACATCACGCCCGTCGAGCAGAATGTGAATCCGCACGCGGGCGACCCCCTCGGTCTTGGCACGCACCAGCATGGCCTTCAAGTGGTCGATATGCGAATGCACGTTGCCGTCCGAAAAAAGGCCGATGAAATGAAGCGTGGCACCCGATTTTGCCGCTGCAGTGACTTCCTGCCATGCCTTGCCCTGCCACAGGTTGCCGCTTTCGATCGATTCAGCGACCAGCTTGGCACCCTGCGCGAACACCCGTCCCGCCCCGAATGCATTGTGTCCGACCTCGCTGTTGCCCATGTCTTCGTCGCTCGGCATTCCAACCGCGGTGCCATGCGCCCGCAGCGTGGTCATCGGATGGCTCGCCATCAAGCGATCCAGAGTCGGTGTGCGTGCAGTCTTGACTGCATCGCCATCCTCGCGCGGCGAGATACCGACACCATCGAGGACGATGGTCACGACAGGACCGGAACAAGGTTTGAATCGGGTGGATTTCTCTAACTTCATGGATAGCTGAGGGTCGTTAAGGGGGGGGCGAAGCGAGGCAGCGCGGCTGCTTCAAACGCATTCGCTGGTATTCTAACCGTTCGAACCCAGACGCGCGACGCACGATCCGCACCACCGATGAATGCGGCGATTAGCAGCCCGAATCCCCCCACCGCCGTGGACTGGCGTTTGGCTCACCGTTTGTTGTGCGCGAGCAACTTGGCCTACGGGGTCACCGCCGATACCAGCACGTCCGGGATACTGGCCTCAGCGCCTCCGGTGCTTCCGTCCCGGGAAATCATCGCCGAGCTGCTGATGCATTCTGGACTGGACGGCGGTTCGCTGCAGACTTATCAAACAGGCGGCTCCGGAATCGATGCCTTCCTTTACGGCGAGACCGATGAAGCCGCGATCCTGGCCTTCCGCGGCACACTTCCGGTGCGGCTGGCCAGCGAACCGGGACGGCTGTGGCAGATCATCACCGACTGGACCAACAACGCCAAAGCAGTGCTGGTCGACGGGGCGCGGTTCGGTCTTCCGGGTGCCGTGCATGCCGGGTTCGGTGCCTCGCTGGAGGCTCTCTGGAGCGCTTCGGGCGGCCTGCAGCGTGTGTTCCCGCGGGTTTGCAGCGCCGCTGCGCAGGGCAAAAAGTTCCTGATCACAGGACACAGCAAGGGTGGCGCGTTGGCGTGTCTCGCGGCGCTGCGCCTGGCTGGAACCGGCACTGCGGCGTTGATGCCCGGCGGCGTTTACATGTATGCGGCACCTAGAACCGGAAACCACGGGTTCGCAGAGGCGTTCATCCGAGCCTTCCCGGACCGGGCCTGGCGTTTTGAGTTCCAAGACGACGTCGTGCCCCAACTGCCGCCCAGTGAAGAGTTCTGGTCTACCGTGCGCGAAACACTGATGAGGCTCACCAACGATTACAAAGGGCGGGGCGAAGCGCTGTCGCCAGCATCGCCGATCGCCGTCCGCGGCGTGCCGAACCGAGTCGGCGCCTACCAATCCGCCGGCCGCCTTCAGTTGCTCGACTGGGAAGGCAACCTGATCGAGGAAGACACGCCGGCTCTGCGCGCCGAGCGACTGAGACGGCTGGCCCGGGCACTGATCGTCGCACTGCCGGAGGTCAGCAAGGCTCACTTGCCGATGCAGGGCTTCGGTTATATGACATCCATCGCGAGACGCATGGAATCGCGGTCGCGCGGCGCCGATCGCGATGAAGGTCACTGACGGACCCGGGAAGCACTTGTCGCCACGCCACCGCCACGGGTATAAAGTCACCCGAAGTCGTACGTGACCGAAAAACCACTATTTATCAGCCTTGAGCGGAGAAGCCCGAATGTTTGCACACACCCTGTCCGACTATTGGTGGATCTTGTTACTTCGAGGTATCTTCGCTCTGCTTTTTGGCTTAGCGGCGTTCGTGTTGCCCGGCATCACCCTGGCGACTTTGGTGCTGCTGTTTGCCGCGTTTGCATTTGCTGACGGTGTGTTCGAGACCTTCCATGCGGTCAAGGCCCGCAGAATCAACGAACACTGGTGGCTGCTGCTGCTGGAAGGATTGCTGGGCATCCTGTTCGGAGTCCTCACATTCCAGGCACCGGACATGTCAACCCTGGTGCTGCTGATGTATATCGCGGCGTGGGCCATCGCCTCCGGAGTGATGCGTATCGTCGAAGCGTTTCAACTGCGGCGAGAAATCGAGGGCGAATGGCTGCTGGCACTCGGCGGTCTGGTCTCCCTCGCCTTCGGCCTCATGATGATCGCCCGACCCGGCGCCGGGGCATTGGCAGTCATCTGGTTTATCGGCACTTGGGCTGTCATTGCCGGCACATTCCTCATCGCTCTGTCATTCAAGGTCAGAAAGCTGCGTCGTTAAACGACGAGGATTCGGGCACGACATTGGCGGCGGGCGGACACCAGCGACGGTCGGGAACAGGCGACGCTGGCGTTGGGACAAGCTGATCGGCGGAACCCGCGGGGTGCCGCCTGCCCTAACCAGCAGGGAGAAAGCCGGTGTCGTGCAAGAAGACAGAATTGAGCGTGCCGCCCGCGTGGGTTACCATTCGCTGCTGAATTTAACGTCAACTGGACGACCGTTCTGAGTATCTTCGACTTCGTCAAAGGGTTATTCAACCTTCCCGCAGCCGCCAGGGAATCCACCCCGACGACCACGGGACCGCAAGTCTACCCTCGTTCCGAGCACTGCATTTCGCGCTCCCTGATCAGCGATCCGGCCTTAAAGGTGTTGTATCGGCTGAAGAACGAGGGTTATCAAGCGTACCTGGTCGGCGGAT
This sequence comes from Methylotetracoccus sp., assembly GCA_025458755.1. Lineage (GTDB taxonomy): Bacteria > Pseudomonadota > Gammaproteobacteria > Methylococcales > Methylococcaceae > Methylotetracoccus. The sequence continues at coordinate 4,336 of JALORT010000089.1, read as the reverse complement.
GCGTCCGGGATTTGCTGCTTGGGCGCGAGCCCAAGGACTTCGACTTGGTCACCGACGCGACACCGGACCAAATCCGCGCTGTTTTTCGCAACTGTCGTCTCGTCGGTCGGCGGTTTCGTCTGGCCCATGTGCATTTCGGACACGAGATCGTCGAGGTCGCGACATTTCGCGGGATCAATGGTGAAACGCGCCAGGGCGAACGCGTCATGGAAAATGGGCGCATCCTCCGCGACAATGTCTACGGGACGATCGAAGAAGACGCTTTTCGCCGCGACTTCACCATCAACGCCCTGTACTACAACATCAGGGATTTTTCGGTGGTCGACTATGTCGGGGGCATGCAAGACCACCGGAACTCCGTTCTGCGCCTGATCGGAGAACCCGAGGAACGGTACCGCGAAGATCCCGTACGCATGCTGAGGGCCGTGCGGTTTGCAGTTCGGCTGGGATTCAACCTGCATCCGAGTTGCGCCGAACCGATTGGCCGAATGGCATCGCTGCTGCAACAGATCCCGGCACCGCGTCTCTACGACGAGGTGCTTAAACTGTTCTTCGGAGGGTACGCCGTACAAACCTTCGAAGCACTGCGGCACCACCACATCTTTGCCGCACTGTTCCCGGAGACGGAGCAATGCCTGGGCCAGGAGCACGACGGCTTCCCTTTGACCTTTTTGGCGCATGCACTGGACCGCACGGACCGCCGCATCGAGGAAGGCAAGCCGGTCACGCCCTATTTCCTGTTCGCCGCGTTGCTGTGGGAACCGGTCCGCACGCGCGCCGAAGCCAAAATAGCAGAAGGCGCGAACGACCTTCTAGCCTATCAGGACGCCAGTGCCGAAGTGGTGGAGCGCCAAGTGCACCAAACCGCGTTCCCGCGCAGCGTCGGACAGCCGATGCGGGAGATTTGGGGCCTGCAGCCGCGCTTCGCCCGGCTGACCGGCCATCGTCCCTATCGCCTGCTGACGCATCCACGCTTCCGCGCCGCTTACGACTTCTTGATCCTCCGGGCCGAATCGGGTGAAGCCGATCCAGCACTGGCCGAATGGTGGACGCGTTTCCAGGCCGCCGATGAGCCTGAGCGGAAGGCCATGTTGCGCGAGGCCGAGCGCGTCCCGGGCGGGACCAAACGAAAGCGGCGTCGCAGCCGGCACCGTAAGGCCGCTGCCTCCTGAGCCCATGGCGCAGCAGCGGAGGCGACAGCGCATCGTGGCTTTTATCGGCCTCGGCGCGAATCTCAGCAACCCGATCGCCCGAGTCAAAGCCGCCAGGGAAGCGCTGCGAACGCACCCGGATCTCCGCGAGATTGCCTGTTCCCGCCTGTACCGCAGTGCGCCGCTGGGACCCGCCGATCAGCCCGACTACATCAACGCCGTGATGGCCGTGGAAACGACGTTGGCGCCCGACGCGCTGCTGCACATCCTGCAGACCGTGGAAGCCGACCACGGGCGCGCGCGCTCCGGCGAGCGGTGGGGTCCGCGGACACTGGACCTGGATCTGTTACTTTACGGCCGGGAGACGATCGAAACTGATGAATTGCAGGTGCCCCATCCAGGCATTGCAGGGCGCGAATTCGTGCTGCGGCCGCTGCTCGATATCGCACCGCAGTTGGACATACCGGGCCGCGGACCGATTGCCGATCTGCTCCGTGCCTGCCCGCGTCTCTCTTCACCACTGATCCCGGTCGATGACGACAGCACCTGAAAAGCCCGTGACTCTGCCGGGCCTCCTCGCGATGAAGCAGCGGCAGGACAAGATCGTCTGCCTGACCGCTTACGATGCCACGTTGGCGCGTCTGGTCGATGAGGCAGGTGTCGATGTGGTGTTGGTCGGTGATTCCCTGGGCATGGTCATTCAAGGCCAGCCAACGACGCTCGCCGTCTCGATGGACGACATGGCCTACCACACGGCCTGCACAGCACGAGGGGTACGGCGCGCATTCATTCTGGCCGATCTGCCTTTCATGAGCTGCGCCACCCCAACGGACGCCGCGCACAACGCCGCGCGGTTGATCCGTGCCGGTGCGCACGCGGTGAAAATCGAGGGGGCGGGACCGTACGTGTCGATCATCCGCTTTTTGACCGAGCGGAATGTGGCCGTTTGTGCACACCTTGGACTGCTTCCGCAGTCCGTCTACAAACTGGGCGGGTACAAGATGCAGGCGCGCGAGCCGGATTCCGCCCGTCAACTGCTAACGGACGCGGGCGCACTCGCGGACGCAGGCGCCAGCCTGCTGGTCCTCGAATGCGTGCCGCCGGATTTGGCTCTGAAGGTCACCGAGAACATCCCCATCCCGACCATCGGTATCGGCGCCGGGCCTCATTGTGACGGACAGGTACTGGTGTTGTATGACATGCTGGGACTCAGCCCGAAGCGGCCCTGGTTCTGCAAGGATTTTCTGGCAGAGAGCGGGACTCCGGGCGCTGCGGTTCGCCATTACGTCGCCGAGGTCCGCGGCAGACGCTTTCCGCCGACATCACCCGTCAGTATCGGCTAATGGACACCGCAGAAACGATCGCCGAAGTCAGGGCGCAAGTCACCGACTGGCGGAAGACCGGTGAGTCGGTTGGGTTCGTGCCGACCATGGGCAATCTTCACGCCGGCCATCTGAGCCTGGTCGAACTGGCTCGAGAACAGGCCGACCGGGTCGTCGTCAGTATTTTCGTCAATCCGCTCCAATTCGGTCCCGGGGAGGATTTCGACCGCTATCCGCGTACGCTGGAGGAGGACCGGCGGAAACTGATCGACACCGGCGCCGACCTGCTGTTCCTGCCCAGCGTCTACGAAATGTACCCCGCGGACGGCGGTGCGGCGACTTTCGTCCATGTGCCCGGCCTGTCGGAAGTACTGTGCGGCCAGTCTCGCCCCGGCCATTTCCGCGGCGTCGCGACGGTCGTGTGCAAGCTGCTCAACATCGTCCAGCCGACGTGCGTGGTCCTCGGCGAAAAGGACTTCCAGCAGTTGGTGCTGCTGCAGAAAATGGTGCGCGACCTCGACCTGCCGGTCGAGATCATCCCCGCCCCGACCCGGCGCGAAGCGAACGGCCTCGCGCTGAGTTCGCGCAACGGCTACTTGACCGCGGAACAGCGGGAAGACGCGGCGCAACTCCAACGCTGTCTCGAGGAGGCGGGGCATGCCCTCGAACTCCGCAATCGAACCGTCACCGAAGCCGAGACCCGGGCGGTGGATCAGCTGCGGCAGGCAGGATTTCGCGTCGACTACGTCAGCGTCCGCCGCCGCAACGACCTCGCATTGCCCTGCGACGAAGACCGGGAACTGATTGTGTTGGCTGCCGCCTGGATGGACCGGACGCGTCTGATCGATAACCGCAAGATCGACCGTCAACCACCGGCTCGCGAATAGGCCGTTTACCCGCTGGCCCGTCCGCTGTGTTGTCATCAGCGACCCCTTTCGGCATAATCTAGAGTCTTCGCCGGCCCTGACGAGCATCGTTCATGCACACCACCATGTTGAAAGCGAAGTTACACAGGGCGCGTGTAACTCATTCCGAGCTGGAATACGAAGGCTCCTGCGCCATCGACGGTCTGTTGCTGGACCGCTCCGGTATCCGGGAATACGAACAAATTCAGATCTACAACGTGAACAACGGCGACCGCTTCACGACCTACGCCATCCGTGCGCAAGAGGGGTCCGGCACCATTTCGGTCAACGGGGCCGCTGCCCGCCGTGCAGCAGTTGGTGATGTTCTGATCATCTGTGCTTACGTGATGCTGAATCAGACCGAACTCGCCAGCTATCATCCCAACCTGATTTACGTGAACGAGCGGAATCAGATTATACGCGTCGGGTATACCGTGCCGGTTCAAGCCGCCTGACCTGCCGGCCGCGCGAACGGGGCGGCCTTCCCCATCAAAGCGCATGGTCGCGAATGGCCGCGGCTACATCGGCGGCTTGGCGATTTTCCTTGACGTCGTGCACCCGGAAGATGCGTACGCCGGCCATCACCCCTAGCGCCGTCGTCGCTGCCGTGGCGGCCACCAGTTCATCGGGTTGGCTCTGACCGCAGACTGTCCCCATGAACCGCTTCCGGCTGGTGCCAAGCAGCACCGGATAGCCAGTGGCGGCGAAACGGTCGAGATGAGCCAACAGCCTAAGGTTGTCTTGTTTGCGTTTGCCGAAGCCGATTCCCGGGTCGATCAGCAGGCGTTCCTTTGGCACCCCCGCCCGCTTCGCCTCATCCGCACGGGACAACAGGAATTCCAGCACTTCGCGGACCACGTCATCGTAGTACGGACTGTCCTGCATCGTTTTTGGCGTCCCCTGCATGTGCATCAGCGAGAGATAGGCTCCCGACTCAGCGGCCAGACAGAACATCCGG
>JALORT010000499.1 GCA_025458755.1 Methylotetracoccus sp. | reverse complement strand
GTCATACACCGTGCCGGTGACACCAAGGCTCAGGGCATCCAGGCGACCGAGCGCAGCCTGGAGGCCGTACGCGGCCACGATGACGTTGCGGCGCGTGGTGACAAGGTTGACTTGTGAGTTCAGCAGTTCCTGCTGCGCGTTCAAGACTTCGATAAGGGTACGCTGGCCGACGCGCTCTTCTTCGCGGACGCCGGTGAGCGCGATCGTGTTCGCATCCACCGCAGCCTTGGCGCTCTCAAGCTGCGCGCGCGCTCCAACCAACTGCGACCAGGCCGCAATGACGTTTGCCTTCACGACGACGCGGGCCTGCTCGATATCCTGCAGGCGTGCGAGATGCTCGTGCTTGGCCTGCCGAACCTGAGCATAGATGATCCCACCCTGCTGGTAGATCGGAACCGTTACGCGCCCGAGCACTTGCGCTGTTTCCGTTTCGGAGATGCCCTCCGACTCGTCAAACCGATTATTGTAATCAGCTTCGACTTGAATCTGCGGCAGCAGAGCACCACGGATACGATCGACGTTGAAGCGGGCAGCCTGCTCATTGTAGAGCGCGGCGACGACGTTCGGGTTTTCCTGGGTGCCGATGTTCACCGCCTCTTGCTGAGAGTTCGGCAGCATCGACAGCTTCAGCGTCGGCTCAACCAGCCCGGTCGCCGGCTGGCCGACGGTCCGCTCGAATGCGGCTCGGCTGGTCTGGAGGTTGGCCCGCGCTTGATCGAGGAGGGCTACAGCGTCGGCCCGGCGAGCCTCGGACTGGGCGACGTCCGTGCGCGTGACTTCGCCGACGGCGAAACGGTCCCGTGTCGCCTTGAGCTCTTCGTCAAGGACCTTCAAGTTGTTTTCGTTGAGCCGCACGATCGCTTGGTCGCGCACGACGTCCATGAACGAGGTGACGGCCTCTGCCAAAATTTCCTGTTCGACGATGCGCAGGGTTTCACGTCCGGCACGCACGATCGACTCTGCCTGGCTGACCGCGTTGGTGACCTGGAAACCGCGGAACACGGGTTGCGTAAGGCTGACGCCATAGCCACGCGGCTTGCGATCGTCATCACCGCCCGGGCGGATATCGGTGTTGCGGTACCCGGCGTCGGCGGATGCACCAATGTCAGGTCTGTAGCCCGACTTGGCTATCGGCACTTCTTCATCGGTGGCGCGCAAACGGGCGCGTTCGGCATCGATGCGGGGGTTGTAGTCGTAAGCCGCAGCCAGGGCTTCATCGAGGGTCAAAGCGAGTGCAGGCGTGGGTGAGAAGGCGGCAACCATTACAGCCGCCGCAGATACGGCGAACGACGGAAGCATCCACGTCTTTCGACGTACGGCGACCCGATGTAACGGCCTAATCAAAATATCTCCCCCCGATCCGAAAACCGGCCCACCAGCAAACTCCCCTCCGGATAAATACTGTCCGGGTTTGCGGCATCATCGTCAACCACAACACTGCTAACTCGATTCGCCGGGTCAGCTCATTGGGTTTACTCGAAAGGTGAGCGTTGATTGCGTCATTCAGGCCGAATCCGGTGCGGCGTGGCTCGGATCACACAGCAACACTGACGTTCCAGAAAGGCTAGTAAATTCAAAATACAAAGCGCCGGACTGGCTCGAATCCGGGGAGGAACGGTGCGGCGGCATCAAAGCCGTCGCGTTCAGAGACCGCGTTCCCGCTGCGCTGCCAAACGGCGGCGCGGCCCGTCCGACCATCCGAGACGATGGCGACCAGTCGGCCCGCGTCCTTGAGCTGTCCCAGCAGCGCATCGGGAAGTACGGCGACCGCTCCTTCAACGACGATGGCATCGAACGGACCCTCGGCAGGATAACCAGCCGGTAGATTTCCATGGACGACGGCCACGTTGTCGGCGCCGAGTGACTGGAGCACACGGGTTGCTTCCTGCGCCAACGCCGCTTCGCTCTCGAGGGCGACGACCGTCTGCGCGAGGCGACCCAGAATGGCTGAGGAGTACCCGGTGCCGCAGCCGATATCGAGAACGACGTCCGTCGGCTCGATCGAGGCCAGTTGCAGCAGCTTTGCAAACGTGCGTGGCGCGAGCAGCACCCGGGAGGAGGAAGCGGAACCCGGTACGTCGAGGGGCAGGTCGATGTCGAGATAGGCAAGGCTACGGCGGGGGGCAGAGACGAAAGCTTCGCGCGGGACGGCGTTCATGGCGCGCGGAATACGCCGGTCCGTGACGTCGCTGGGACGAACCTGCGATTCCACCATATTCTGGCGTTGTAGCGAGAGATCGGACATTTGCCCTAGATCACCATGTCCGCGGGCATGATGAGCAACTCTTTTCCCGCCAGCGCATGCCTTCCCTTGTGCCGCCTTCACCTCCCGTGCTAGATGCCCGCTCTCCGGACCAGGACCCGCCCGGTACACTGCGAAAGTCGGATTGCAGCGGAGGCGGCGCTCCCCGGATTAGAGGCCACGTGGCGGAGTGGTGACGCAGCGGACTGCAAATCCGCGTACCCCGGTTCAATTCCGGGCGTGGCCTCCAATTCTAATTGGTGTATCCCGGCCATAGGAGACCTTTGGCGGGCAGGCTTGCGGGCTTGTGAACTCGAGTGGGCGCGCGACGGAAAAGTACTTCTCTCACCGGTTTGGTTCTGCTAATCACCCCCGGC
>JALORT010000498.1 GCA_025458755.1 Methylotetracoccus sp. | reverse complement strand
CGAAAACTGGCGACCGAAACGTCCAAAGGGATTTCCGACCGACTCGGCGAAGAGGGCTATATCTTTGCCAATGTCAACATGGTGCCGGACATCAACGAGGAACAGAAGTCGGTCAACATCACCTTCTTCGTCGACCCCGGCAAGCAGGTCTACGTGCGTCGCATCAATTTTCAGGGGAACACCAAAACCCGGGACGAGGTGCTGCGTCGGGAGATGCGGCAAATGGAGGCCGCCTGGGCTTCGTCGACCAAGATCGAACGTTCGAAGACGCGCCTCGAGCGTCTCGGTTTCTTCCAGGAGGTCAATGTCGAGACGCCCGCCGTGCCGGGCACTGCCGACCAGATCGATGTCAACTACAGTGTGGTCGAGAAGTCCTCCGGCAACATCACTGCCGGTGTGGGTTATTCCCAGGTACAGGGCATCATCATCAACGCGGCGGTCACCCAGGACAACGTCTTCGGCACCGGCAAGCGCGTGAACTTCACGTTCAACAATAGCCAGGTGAACACCATTTATCAGTTGGGTTACCTGGATCCCTATTTTACGCTGGACGGCATCAGCGCCGGCTTCGATCTGGCATACCGCCGTAGCAACTTCGGGCAGGCCAATATCTCGAGTTATCTGACGAACATCGCCCAGGCTGGTTTCAATTTCGGCGTCCCACTGACCGAGTTTTCCGCTCTCCGCGCAAACGTGGATTACCAGAACCAGCAAATCAAGGCGAATGCCAATACACCAGCGGAATTCATTCAGTATCTCGAAGAAAACGGCACGAAATTCAACATCTACAGCATCGCCCTAGGTTACAACTACGACACGCTGAATCGAGCGATCTTTGCGACCGAAGGCGGGACTCATATGCTCTCCACGTTGATCTCGATGCCGTTCAGCAACCTCGAGTACTACAAGGCGAGCTACCGTGCGCGTCAGTACTTTCCGTTGGCGAAGGATCTGACGCTGCTGCTTGGCGGAGAAATTGCGTACGGAGGCGGTTACGGGAGCACCAGTGGGCTCCCTTTCTTCGAAAACTACTTCGCCGGTGGACCGAATTCGGTGAGAGGCTATCTTCAAAACTCTCTGGGTCCACGCGGATCCACCAATTTGCCGACCGGCGGTAACAGCAAGTTGATCGGGTCGGTAGAGATGTTGATGCCGGTTCCGTTTATCAAGGAAAGCAAGAATATCCGCGTCGGGCCTTTTGTGGATGCCGGCAATGTCTTCGACGGCGGGTACGATTTCGGCGAGATTCGCTACTCCGTCGGGTTGGCCGCGCGCTGGCTTTCGCCGTTCGGCGCGCTGATGTTCAGCGTGGGTCAACCGCTCAATTCGAAACAAGGGGATCGAATTCAGAATTTCCAGTTCAATTTCGGGTCCGGTTTCTGAGTTCCTGGGGCCGCCAATAAGTCGCGTCGGCGAAACGGGTTCTTGTATAATCTGTCAGATGTGCCGTTTCCGCGTCGCACCGGTCGGGTGCCGGGCGCTTGTTGCTCGCGTTTCGAGGGCCGAGTGAAGGTGGGTTTTGGGCGTCGCCGGTGGCCGAACTGTTTCATCATGCCAAGGGGAAAGTGAGATATGCGAATAAGAGTGTTCTGTTGCGTGGTGCTGTCCGTTTTCGCGACGGGATTGTCCGCGGCCGATTTGAAAATCGGTTTTGTCAACGTGGCACGGCTGCTGGAGAAGGCGCCACAGGCGGAACGGGCCAAGAAGGACTTGGAGCGCGAGTTCAAGCCGCGGGACACGAAGCTGATGAACGAACAGAAGGCGATCAAATCGATGGAGGAAAAACTTGCCAAGGATGAGGCTGTGATGAGCGAGAGCGAGCGCCAAAAGCTGGAACGCGATAGAAATCCATCTTCGAAGCGATCCAGCTCTTAGCCAAGGAAGACAACTACGATTTGTTGCTGACCGATGGTGTCGTTTTCGCCAAGGAAAGCATTGATGTCACCAACAAGATCGAAGAAAAACTCCAAGCCAGTTTTAAAGGTCGGTGACCCATCCCGTCAGACGGGCCATTTGGGGCGCGTTTTCGCGCCTCCCCTACCGAAGGACAATTTTTTGGATATTCAACAGATTAAGGAGTATCTGCCGCACCGGTATCCTTTCTTGCTGGTTGACAGAGTGACTGTTTGCGAACCGGGAAAGCGTCTTCTTGCTTACAAGAATGTCACGTATAACGAGCCATTTTTTCTCGGACATTTTCCGAATCAACCGATCATGCCAGGAGTGCTGATCATTGAGGCGTTGGCGCAGACCACCGGCCTGTTAGCGGCCGAAACAGCCCCATCCGTGCTGGGCAAGGGAAAGACCTACTACCTGGTGGGGCTCGACAAGGTTCGTTTCAAACGCCCCGTCATACCGGGCGACCGTCTCATGCTTGAGGCAAGCTATCTTCGTCACAAGCGAAATATCTGGGCGTTTTCATGCCGCGCCGAGGTGGAGGGGGAGTTGGTGGCCAGCGCCGAGATCATGTGTGCAGCCGCGGAGCAGGAGACTTGATTCACGCCACCGCGATTGTCCACCCTTCGGCACAAGTTGCCGATGATGTCACGGTCGGCCCGTATGCCATCGTTGACGCCGATGTTGTGATCGGTGCAGGCACAGTTGTCAGCTCGCATGCGGTGATTAGAGGGCCGACCCGAATCGGGACAGACAATCGCATCTTCCAATTCGCCAGCGTCGGCGAAGACCCTCAGGACAAGAAATACGGCGGCGAACGAACCATCCTGGAGATCGGCGACCGTAACGTGATTCGCGAGTTTACGACCATTCATCGGGGCACGGTCCAGGAACAGGGAATGACCCGGATCGGGGATGATAACTTATTCATGGCCTACACCCATGTCGCGCATGACTGCGTCATTGGCAATCGCGTGATTATGGCCAATGCCGCCTCTCTCGCCGGACACGTTCAGGTGGACGACTTTGCCATTTTGGGCGGCTTCAGTTTAGTGCATCAGTTCTGCCGCATCGGACAGTATAGTTTCTCGGCCATGGGCAGCGTCATTTCCAGGGACATTCCGCCGTATGTGATGGTCGGTGGGCGCCCGACCAAGCCGCACGGCATCAATTCCGTGGGGTTGGAACGCCAAGGCTTCGGCTCCGGTGCCATTCGGCAGATCAAGAAAGCGTATAAGATCATCTACAAGGCCGGCTTCAAGCTGGATGAGGCGATAAACCTGTTGCGCGATATGGCAGCGGAGTCTCCGGAAATCGTGCCGTTGGTCGAATTTCTCCAAAACACCGGTCGGAGCATCGTCCGCTGATGTCGGAGGGTTCCCCTGGTGCCGCAGGAAAAAGCAATTTCAGAGCAGCGCCTGATTGCCGGCGTCGACGAAGCGGGTCGCGGTTCTTTGGCCGGTCCGGTCATCGCAGCCGCTGTCATCCTAGATCCTGACAGCGATCCAATTACAGGTCTTGACGATTCCAAGCGCCTGTCGCCGAAGCATCGGCGGTACGTGGCGGAGCTAATTTTTGCGCACGCGCTGGCTTGGGCGATCGGCCGCGCCGAAGCCAGCGAGGTCGACCGGTTGAATGTGCTGCAAGCGTCGTTGTTGGCGATGCGGCGCGCCTTGAGCGGGCTTCCGCTATCCCCCGATTGGGTGCGCGTGGACGGTGATCGACTGCCGATGGACGTTTTCGGGGAAGCCGTCGTCCGGGGAGACGCCCTTTTTCCCGAAATCATGGCGGCATCCATCCTGGCGAAGGTGATGCGTGATCGGGAGTTGGCGATGCTCGATCTGCTGTACCCAGGATATGATTTCGACCGACATAAAGGATATCCGACTGCCCGGCATCGGCTGCAACTGGAGACTAAAGGGAGTTGCTCGGTACACCGGGTCACCTTTGCCCCCGTGGTCCGGATATCAACCTAAACGGAACGCCGGTTCGGTCCGGGGGGGCCTCCCTCATCCTGCCTGATTCGGCTTTGAACGGTCAGGGTAGGGTGACGAGTGGCTCGGGTTGCCAGGAAGGGTCGCGGTGTTGGGCGACGACCGTGGTAAAGATACCGCCTCGGACATTGAACCGACTCTTCACCCGCATGAACCGGGGACAACACGCCGCGACCAAGTCATTCAGGATGCGGTTAGTCACCGCTTCGTGAAACGCCCCCTGATCGCGGAACGAGGCGATGTAGAGTTTGAGCGATTTCAACTCGATGCAGATCTGGTCGGGAACGTAGTCCAGAAAGACCGTAGCGAAGTCCGGCTGTCCGGTCTTGGGGCACAGACAGGTGAACTCTGGGATTTCGATGTGAATGGCGTAATTTCG